>JACQUH010000197.1 GCA_016210375.1 Chloroflexota bacterium | reverse complement strand
GAGGCCATCCGCCCCACCTCTATACCCAGGGAGCCGGAGATGCTCCGTCGCCACCTGAACGCCGACCAGTTCCGGCTGTATGAGTTGGTGTGGAAACGCATGGTTGCCAGCCAGATGGCCGACGCCGTCTCCGACTCCACCCGCGTTGAGGTCCACGCCGGGGGGCCGAACTCCCAGGGCAACACCTACCTCTTCCGGGCCAGTGGCTCCGTCCTCAAGTTCCCCGGCTTCCGTGTCCTGTACCTGGAGGACCGGGACGACGCCCGGGGCGAGGACGACCAGCAGAAGGCGTTGCCGCCGCTGGAGCCAGGGGAGGGCCTGGACTGCCTGGGCCTGACGCCGGAGCAGCACTTCACCCAGCCGCCGCCACGCTACAACGATGCCACCCTTGTGCGCGCCCTGGAGGAGGACGGCATTGGCCGGCCCAGCACCTACGCACCCATCCTGTCCACGATCCAGGACCGGCAATACGTCCTCAAGGAGCAGAACCGCTTCAAGCCTACGGAGTTGGGCAAGGTCGTCGCCGGGCAGCTCATCAGCTACTTCCCCACGGTCATTGACGTGGCCTTTACCGCCAGCATGGAGGAGGACCTGGACGAGATTGCCCAGGGCGACAAGGAGTGGGTCCCGGTGCTGCGGGAGTTCTACGGCCCCTTTCAGAAGGCCCTGGGGGAGGCCGCCGAGGCCATGCCCCGCCTGAAGGTGGAGGAGCCATCGGACGAGGTCTGCGAGCTGTGCGGCAAGCCAATGCTCATCAAGACCAGCCGTTTCGGGCGGTTCCTGGCCTGCTCCGGCTTCCCAGAGTGCCGGGGCAAGAAGTCCATGCAGAAGAAGACGGGCGTCGCCTGCCCGGAGTGCAAGGAGGGCGTCCTGGTGGAGCGCAAGGGGCGAGGGCGCATCTTCTACGGTTGCTCCAAGTACCCGACATGCACCTACGCCCTCAACCAGCGCCCCCTGCCCGATCCTTGCCCCGAGTGCGGCGGCCTCATGGTTGCCAGCGGCAGGGATGGCGCCCGCTGCACCGCTTGCGGCCACCGCGAGGCCCTGGCCGAAGCGGCGCCATCGGCCCCGTCGGAGGGCGATTCCGTCACCGTGGACGTAGAGGTGTGAGAGAATAGTCGCAGCCGTCCTTGAAGGAAAGCTATGCAGGTAAACAGCGATTCCGTCACCAGGGGCTTGCAGCGCGATGAAGTAATCAAGCTCCTCCAGTCCCACAAGGAGGAGCTGAGGAAGTTCGGCGTGCTCACCCTTGCCCTTTTTGGGTCAGTCGTTCGCGATGAAGCGCGGCCAGACAGCGACGTGGATTTGTTGGTGGAGTTTGAGGCAAGGCGCACTTTGTTTGACTACGCTCGCCTTGAACGATATTTGGAAGGGCTGCTGGGCACGAAAGTTGACTTGGTTGTGAGGAGAGCAGTCATCCCTGAATTACGCGACATCATCTTCCGAGAAGCCGTAAATGTCCTCTGAGGAATCGCGCCAGTGGAAGCCCCGCATTGGGCACATTCTTGAGGCAATAGGGCGAATACAGTCTTATGTTCATGGAGTGACTTTTGATCAGTTCTGCGAGAGCTCCTTGATTGTGGACGCCGTCGTTCGCAACTTCCTCATCATCGGCGAGGCAACTCGCTACGTACCTGAGAACGTGCAGCGCTCCCACTTCAACCTACCTTGGGCGGAAATGCGAGCCATGCGCAACATCTTGGCGCATGAGTATGACCGGGTAGACCTCTACCTGGTTTGGGACACGATTCAAGAGAACCTGCCCAGCTTACCATCGTTACTCCAACAGGTGTTGGACACGGCCCCCGAATAGAACCCCGCTGAGCAAGCGAAACCAAGGTGCCCAATGGACACCCTCCTCACCCCCTACCGCATGCACCTCCTGGGGCAGCGCAACCTGTCCCCCGCCACGGTGCGCAACTATATCGCCGACCTCGCTCCCTTCATCCAGTTCCTGGAGAAAGAAGGCATGGGGGGCAATGACTCCATCGGGTTGCTTAGCGCATTCCTCAACCGCAATGGTCCGCAGGCCGTCACTGGCGAGTACCGCCGCCTGCTCCTGAGCTACGTGGCCTGGCTCATGGGCCAGCGCGTCACGAACCCGGGCAAGGCGAACCAGGCCCGGGGCCACGCCAGGGCCAGCATCGCCCGGTGCCTGGCCAGCCTGCGCTCCTTCTTCCGCTACCTTATTGCCCAGGGAGCGGCGCCGCCGTCGCCGATGTGGAACCGTGGCTCCACCGTCATGCGCGGGCTCATCCCCAGGCAGGCGCAGCGCTTACCCCAGGTCCTGTACAAGCAGGAGGCCACCGCCCTGGTGGAAGGCCCCCTTGCCGCCGCTTCCGGCCCCCGAGACGCTGCCTTGGCCCTGCGCGACGCCGCCCTTCTTGAGCTGCTCTACGGTTCCGGCCTGCGCCTTGCTGAGGTGGAAGGCCTGGACCTGGGTGGCCTTAACCTGGCAGCCAGGACGGTGCGCGTGGTGGGCAAAGGCAACAAGGAGCGGGCCGTCCCCATGGGCCGGCCCTGCGTTGAGGCCCTGGCGCGCTACCTGGAAGCGGGCCGCCCAAACCTTCAGTGCAGAAGCTCCGGGGGGGCTGTGTTCCTGAACCGGTATGGGGGCCGCCTCTCCCGGCGAAGTGTGGAGCAGCTTATCAAGCGGTACGCCCTCCGCACAGACCTGCCTGCCGAGGTGCACACCCACACCCTGCGCCACTCCTTTGCCACCCACCTGCTGGATGGCGGCGCAGACCTGCGCGTGGTTCAGGAGCTGCTGGGCCACTCCAGCCCCGCTACCACGCAGGTGTACACCCACGTCAGCCCTACCCAGGCCCGCAAGGTCTACCTGGCGGCTCACCCCCGGGCTAGCGCGGGAAACAAGGCGTGACCCATCGACTCGCCACCCAACCGCTCAGGTGGCACTATGCTGCACCCTTATGGCCATCCACTAGTAAACGTGAGCATGTGGGCACGGCTCCGCCGTGCCCACATGCTCACGTTTACTAGTTCCTCCTTCCCCCAAGGGGTAGGTCGGACCTCACTCCTGACCCGTCCCTCGCAGGGAGAGCGAAACTGCAACCTGGCTGCTCTTTGCTAAGTTATCTTATTCATGACCTTCAGGGCCGGTTCAGCAAAACCCCCAGAAAGGGAACCGCCATGAGCTACCTTATCATCAATGGTCCCAACCTGAACGCCCTGGGCCATCGGGACGCCTCCCACTATGGCACTCTCCCCCTGGCCGCTATCCAGGAGCGCCTGCAGCAGCGCGCCGCCGAACTTGGCGTTGAGGTCGCCTTCTTCCAGTCCAACTGGGAGGGCGCTCTGATAGACCACCTTCAAAAGCACGGGCCTGTCGCCCAGGGCATCATCATCAACCCTGGCGCTTTCACCCACTACAGCATCGCCCTGCGGGATGCCCTAGCCGACCTTCAGACCCCCATCGTAGAGGTGCACCTCTCCAACATCCATGCCCGGGAGGAGTTCCGCCGCCGCTCCGTGACGGCAGAGGTGGCCCGAGGCCAGGTCTCCGGCCTAGGCTGGTACGGCTACCTGCTGGCCCTGGAGTACCTGGTCCGTTTGAACGCCAGCGCGCTGGGGTAAAGTCTAACCTGGCCCCCTGTAGGCTCCTATCCCTTGAAGGGAAGGGGGAACAGAAAAGAGGTATCGGGTATGGCTATGCCATTCCTAGATACCTCTATAGGCATCCCCCCCCTCTCCGCAGAGAGGGATGGGCTTGTTGTGAATATCTGGGCACGGCCGAGCCGTGCCCAGATATTCACGTTTCCTAGTTTCCCCTTCCCCCTGGGGAAGGGGGATTCAGGGGGTTAGGTCGGACCTCACCCCTGACTCGTTCCTCGCAGGGAAGGCGGGAACTGCAACATGGTTGTTCTCTGCTAAGTTACTTGGTTTATGACCATCAGGGGGCGGTGCCATGAAGCTTGTTGGGATGGCTTCATGTATCGTTTGTCACGGGAAACCAGGGCACAACTCTTGCAGCCATGGACCTCTCCCTCTGTATCTCCCTCTCCGCACGAAGAGGGAGAGAGCATTCCCCCTTCCCGTGCGGGAAGGGGG
>JACQUH010000196.1 GCA_016210375.1 Chloroflexota bacterium | reverse complement strand
GGGGAGTCGAACCCACCAACCTACCGATTACAAATCGGTTGCGCTGCCATTGCGCCACTCGGGCATGAGGCCCACTGCCCATGTACACACAACTCAAGCGCTAAGGCTTGAGTTGTCAACAAAAACGTCCTGGCTAAGGCCTGGCTAACCCACCTAGTATAAGGGTGGCGACGGGGAAGGTCAAGGCCCCCCAGGTTCAGGTGACCCTTGTGGCGGCCACGCTGCAGGTCCACGTGCCGATGTTCAAGCCAGGGAAGTAAAGGAGTGAGCGGAAAGACTTGCAGAGGGAGGCGTCCCTCTCACGCCATCTTTGGCAGGTCTACTACCATGTGGCGCGCCGCCACGTCAACCTCCCGCACCACATCGGCAATGGCGGGTACAAGGGTCTCCCGTCCGTTCATGGTGACGATATACACGTCGTTGGCGGGGGTAGTCAAGATCTCGGTGATGACACCCAGGGGAGCGCCTTGAACGTCTACCACCTCCATGCCCAGGAGCTGGAAGTGGTAGTATGTGTCCTGGGGGGAGGGTGGAACGTCCTCGGCAGGGACACAGAGCTCAGCGCCCCGCAGGGCCTCGGCGGCGTTGCGGGTATCAACGCCCTCCAGCTTGAGAATGAGACCCCGCCCGGAGCGCGAACGCTGTACCTTGCGCGGTGTGCCGTGAAGGTAAAGGATGGAGCCTGGGGCGAACCTGTGGGGTACGTCCGAGAATGCGTCTACTCGCAGGGAGCCGTCCAGCCCCACGGCGGACGTGATCCGGCCTACCAGCACCATAGGGGAGGTCATGGAGGCAGGGACGGCAACTAGACGATCTCCAGGATAGCCCGGGTACCCTGTTTGACTGCCGCCACCCGCAGGAGGACCCGCATGGCCTGGGCCACCCTGCCCTCACGCCCAATGATCTTGCCCTTGTCGTCGTCGGCCACCTGGAGGCGCAAGATCACCTTCCCGTCCTCCGATATCTCGGTAACCTTCACCTCGTCCGGCTTGGTGGCCAGGGATTTGGCTATATACTCAACCAGTTCCCGCACCTTCGGCTACTCCCTCTTTGACCGGCTCTTGAGCCGGCAACTGACGTTTCATCAGTCGCTGGACGGACTCTGAGGGCTGGGCGCCCTTCTTGATCCAGCCCTGTACCTTTGCCTCGTCCAGGACAACGGTGGGGGGGTCAGTCATGGGGTTGTACTGGCCCACCTGGTCAACGTAGGCGCCATCGCGGGGCGAGCGGGAGTCGGCCACAACAATCCGATAGGCGGGATGCTTCTTTGCGCCGACTCTCCTCAGACGTATTCGTAGCATGATACCTCTCCAATACGAGTAGGAACCTATGGAATTCTATGGGTACAGCCGATGGGTTGTCAATGAGCGAAGTTGACAGGACAGGTAGTGGATGCTAAAGTTATCGCTATATTTTAGCAGACTGGTGGCCAGTCTGCTAATGTTTGCTTGGACAGGAGGGTCTTGTGCCCATCTATGTGTATAAATGCCCCATGGGGCACGAGTTTGAGCGCCGGCAGGGCTTTAACGCCAGCACGCTACAGACGTGCCCCACGTGCAACGCCGAGGCACGGCGCAGGATCTATTCGCCAGCCGTCATCTATAAGGGCGGCGGGTTCTACACGACTGACTACGCCCGCAAGAACCTTATCCCTGCCGGGGAGTCTAAGGAGAGGAATGGCAAGAGCGGTGAGTCTACCTCCGCTGATGCAACCTCTGACCAGGGCAGCGATCACGGCCATGCTCATCCCCATGCGGAGAGCACCAACGGCAAGGTAGAGGCGGCTAGCTAGCAGGGGGCGAGGGTGCGCGCTCTCGTCCAACGGGTGACACAAGCCTCGGTCGCGGTGGAAGGCCAGAGAATAGGCGCCATCGGGCCGGGGCTGCTTGTTTTGTTGGGGGTAGGGAAAGGGGACGCCCCGGAGGACAGCGCCTACCTGGTGGACAAGGTAGCCAACCTGCGCATCTTCGCGGACGGCGAGGGCAAGTTCAACCTCTCGGCCCTGGACACCGGGGCCGAGCTCCTCCTGGTGAGCCAGTTCACCCTGTACGCAAATACCCGCCGGGGCCGCCGTCCCTCCTTTACCGATGCCGCCCTGCCAGAGGTGGCAGAGGCCGTCTTTCAGCACGCGGTGGACCTGTTCCGGGCCACGGGCCTGAAGGTCGCCACGGGCCGCTTCCAGGCCCACATGGAGGTACACCTGGTGAACGATGGCCCCGTAACCATCCTGATAGACAGCGCCGAGCGTCACCGGCCCCGAAAGGTGTAGCGCCGTCTAAGGCTTGATAGTCCTGCTCGCCTGGGGTGTCCCCAGATTCAACCCCCCCTCTCCTAATGGTCATTGACAAAATAATCTGCCCCTGTGGTTCCGACCTAACCCCCTCTGGCTCCCCCTTCCCTCAAGGGAAGGGGGACAAGATAGGTTTGAATCCGAGTGATGCGGCAAGGCCGCATCACTCGGATTCCTCAGAATATCGT
>JACQUH010000195.1 GCA_016210375.1 Chloroflexota bacterium | reverse complement strand
GGGAGCCAGAGGGGGTTAGGCTGTTAGCTCAATAACCTTCAGGCTCGGGTGAAGAGAGGCTGTCTTGGGATAGTTTCCAGGCAAGATAAGCCCAGGGCTTCGCCCCTGGGCTTATCTTGCCTTTCTCAGCGGCGCATCAATCGGCGCAGGCGGTCTAGAATGGTGGGAGGCGACTCAATGGGATGGCCGCGCCAACGTTTCTCGTGCGCGCCGGTGGCGTTCACCCAGAAGAGGGCGTAGCCCAAAAGGAAGAGAACGCCAGCCGCCGCTGCCAGGAGCGGAAAGGGCGCCCCAGGTATGCTGGCATTGAGTACAGCGGCGACAATAAGCAGGACAAGGGCCGTGAGCATGACCCGGCCCGGGGAGAAAAGGCTGCCCCGCCGGGCCAGGCTCTTGCCGACGCCAGACAGAATGGCCTTCCAGGGAGAGGGCCGCCGGTTTGGCGCTGGCTCCCCCGAGGGCACACCTTCAATCTTGTCCAGGATGTCCTCTATCTCGCGTCGATACCGCTCTGACATACCCACCTCCCAGAGATGGCTTGCCCACCACCGCACCTAATAGAGGCTTGACACTGATATCTGGAGTAGCTAGTGTACCCTACATCACGACCCAGCGGGGGGAACGGCTCACCGCCGGCACCGCAAGGTCCCGCTTGTCCCTGAATTATACCACGTTGCGTCGGAAATCAAGGGGTTTGCATCCCGGCGTGCCAGGGGATAGGATATGGCAGCCCTGTCCGACTTGGACGCAAGAGCAGCAGAGCCGGAGGACGCCATGCCCTTTTTTGACCCTTCCAAGATCACGCCCCGGGAGCTGGTCCCGGGAGTGCGTCTGCGGGTGACCTGGGGGGAGCGTATCATGACCAACGTCGTGGAGCTGGAGCCAGGGGCCAGCGTGATGCCTCACACGCATCCCCACGAGCAGATGGGGGTTGTAATTGAAGGCTCCCTGGCCATGACCATCGGACAGGAGACTCGTCTCCTGATGGCTGGGGACGTGTACCTGGCCCCTTCCAACGTGGAGCACAGCATCCTCAACGGGACCATGCCAGCGAGGGTGGTGGACATCTTCAGTCCACCCAGAGAAGACTACAAGTAGCGCCGGTGGAGGAGAGGGGGAAAGAGATTCCCCAGCGGGATTGGGATGCGGATGAAGGATGCGCTGGAATGGCCCCAGAACGGGGCCTGTGGCAGGTAACCCAGGAGAAAACAACCTTATGCCCCAGGACGCTCTGCTGCTGACGGAGCAGGAGCTGATGCTCCAGCATACCGTGAGGGAGTTTGCCGACCAGACGCTGGCCCCCAGGGCCGCGGAACTGGACGAGCGTGAGGAGTTCCCTTGGGAGAACTTTCGCGCCCTGGCGAACCTGGGCCTGCTCGGTCTTGGCATCCCGGAGGCCTACGGTGGGGCCGGAGGCGGTTTCCGAGAGAGCAGCATTGCCATGGAGGAGATGGCCCGGGCCTGCGCTGCCACCTCCGTCATCTATGGGGCGCACCTCTCCCTGGCCTGCCAGGCGATTGCGCGCTTTGGGGATGAGGCGCAGAAGCGTCGCCACTTGCCTCCTCTCGTGCGGGGGGAGCGCGTGGCCGCCTTCGCCCTGTCGGAGCCGGGCGCGGGGTCCGACGCCGCCTCCCTGGCCACCATCGCAGGCCGCAGCGGCGACGACTACATGTTGAGCGGTTCCAAGCTGTTCATCACCAACGGTGACGTGGCAGGCACCTATGTGGTCTTCGCCACTCACGACCCCGCCTTGCGCGCCCGGGGCATAAGCTGCTTCATTATGGAACGGGGCACCCCGGGCTTCACTGCTACGCGGCAGGGAGGCAAGCTGGGCATGAGGGCCTCCACCACGGCGGAGTTGCTCTTTCAGGACTGTCCGGTGCCCTCGGAAGACCGCGTGGGCGAAGAGGGCGGTGGCTTTTCCATCGCTATGCAGGTGCTGGAGGCCAGCCGCATCACTATTGCGGCGCAGAGCGTGGGCATTGGCCGGGCCTGCCTGGAAGCGGCGGCCCGCTACGCCAGCCAGCGCCAGGCATTTGGACAGCCTATCGCCGGTTTCCAGGCCATCCAGTGGATGATCGCCGATACCGCCGTGGAGGTGGACGCCGCCCGGCTGCTCACTCGCCGGGCTGCCTTGCTGAAAGACGCGGGCAAGCCCCACGGCACGGAGTCCGCCATGGCCAAGCTCTTCGCATCGGAGGCGGCCAACCGGGCGGCGAACCGGGCGCTTCAGGTCCACGGCGGATACGGCTACTTCCGGGGCAGCGCCGTGGAGCGCTACTTCCGCGACGCGCGGGTCACGGAGATCTACGAGGGCACCAGCGAGGTGCAGCGGCTCATCATCTCCCGCGCTGTGCTCGGGCGCCTGGGAAACGTTTAGTAGCGATGGGTTCTGTTTGCCCTGCGGGGGTGGTACTATTC
>JACQUH010000194.1 GCA_016210375.1 Chloroflexota bacterium | reverse complement strand
GGAGAGGGGGAGACGGAGAACCCCATACGCATCAACTTTGGCAGTCCAGCTTGGAAGCCGAGGGACCTCATAGCTGCTGTCTGGAGGCTGGGCGGGTTCGACGAAGAGCAGCCCACCTTGGCCGACTCCGTGCCCTGGACCCCAGACCGTCGGTGCCTCAGCTATGCGCACATAGCTGAAACCGTTAAGTTGATGCATATGGAGAGGGAAGATCTCTCTCCCCGGCCCACCCCCTATACCAAGTGCATGATGGGATCTCCACGTTGATGGCGGGGGAAGGGACGGTACTCCTGTCCCCCTTGCGAAGGAGGACCTCCTCCCCACCTCTCCCCCTTGTCCTTACTGCGGCAAGGACAAGGGGGAGAACCTTCTCATGCCCTGTATCTTTGCAGTTTCATATCCGGCAGCCAGGGCGTTGGCAGCTTTGGCGCTGCAAAGGGGCCAGCTACAAAAGCGCAAAGATACTGATGCCCTCTCCCCCTTGCGAAGGGGGAGAATCAAAGAGGGGGGTCGAGCCCCCATCGCCCTCCCCACCACTCATGCGGGTTTCACCCTGCACTTGGTTTAGGGGGTTGCAGGTTTGGTTGTCATGGTACATCAGGTTGGGCCACAGCGGTGGTCCTCGACAATGGGAAGATATCTGCTTATTATGTGCGCCAGGAGACGAAAGCCTGGGATGCCCATCCCCCTCGAAGTAGCGATACTCGACACCTGCGTCCGCCTGCGAGCGCAGGGCAGGGACGAGTGCCACGGCTTCCTCATTGCCAGGGAGATCAAGGAGAGCCGGGCAGACCGGCTGCTCGCGGCATACGGCACGCTCTACAAGGCGCTGGACCGCATGGAGAGGTCCGGTTGGCTCTTGAGCCGGTGGGAAGACCCGATGGTCGCGGCCCGCGAGGGCCGTCCGTTGTGCCGCCTGTACCGGGTGACCGTCCAGGGGGAGCAGGTCCTCGCTACGGCAGAAGCCGCCGGGCGACCCCGAGGGCGCAAGCTCGAACCGGGGGGCGCCGCGCCATGAACAGCAGCCTTCTCCACGTGGTTGTCACATTTGTCCGCTGGTGGGTCCGCCTCTACTCACGCGGGCTGCCGCCGCAGGTTAGGCACGCCCGGCTTGCGGAGATCGAGTCGGACCTCTGGGAAGAGGTCCAAGACCGTGCGGCGACTCGTCGTGGGCCTCGACGGACTGCGTTCGTGATCCTGGTGCGCGCCGTCCTTGGGATGCCCTCGGACGTGGCGTGGAGCCTGGCGCAACGGCGGCAACGGGGAGTGGTCCATGAACGTGGCCGGGGGTCAGAGGATGCTGGGGATGGCGTGGCTCATGATTGGGGCGTGGCTGGGGTTTACCGCAGCACGCAGCATTGTACGCGCCACCGGCTACTGGGACGTCCGGGAATCCTTCCTTCCATTCCTGTTCCCATCGATCTACCTCGCAGTCGCGGCGGGCATCTGCCTCACCGGGGTCCTGCTCGCCGTACGCGGTGCGCGTCCGAGGCTTGCTATGATCGCCGTGGCGGTGGTGCTCTTGCTGGAGGGACTCCTGAGCGTTGTGGGGACAACCTATTTCTATCTGCACCTGGACCTGTACCAGAGGCGCGACCCCCGCCCGACTTGGCTGTCCGAGGCGGGCACGGCGCTGTGGTCGGTGCTCATGGTTCTCCTGGGCGCTTGGAGCCTCCGCGTGGCGTTCTCTCGACGACCAAGGAAGGCCGCGACGCGAGGCAAGTCTACGTAGCCGGCGAGTCGGGCCGCAGACCAGCGGTGGTGGAGCCAGGTTCGACTTGTTGAGAAGTGGGGGGTCGCCAGGAAGGGTTGTGGATGGCGATGAAGCGTTCCACCCTCTCGCCCCCGCATGGACGCGTGATGCGCATTCCCAGCGCGAGGTTGGAGGTAGAGAGCTGTCCCCCCGCCCCGGCCTCCCTCTCCATCTCTCCCCTCCGATTGCATCGAGAGCTCCAATAGATCGCGAGCCCCGATCATGAACTTTAACAATTGAAGTTGACATTGTGGGGTGGGAGAGGGTGGGTGGTGAAGGCGTGCGTGGGTGG
>JACQUH010000207.1 GCA_016210375.1 Chloroflexota bacterium | reverse complement strand
GTGGACTTGGGAGGCAGCTTCTGGCCGGCGGAGACCACGGCCTGGAACAGGTCCAGGGGGAAGGGCTTGAGGTAGAAGGCCATCTGGAGCTTGCCCTGCAACACATTGTCCCAGGCCTCCTGGGGGTCGTGCAGGTAGGCGACCTGGGGCGTCTCGGGGCTGCCCAGTATTGGGCCCAGCACCGCCTGGTGCAGCACCCAGCCCTCGCAGTCCCGCAGGGCCGCGCCCCCGGGGAGGGAGCGCAGCCCGTCCCGGACGCCGGGGCGCAACGTCAACAGGTAGGGGCCTTCGCCGTCGGGGCCCAGGAGGCCCAGGCAAACGCTGCGATGGCGGCGCACCACCTCCTCCAGGGCCTGAGGAGTCTTGGGCTGGGGGTCTATGACTGCGAGCTGGAACACCTCCAGCAGCTTGTTACGCACCGCCGTCAGCGTGGGGGGCGTCATACCCTGGAGCGCCCGATGATACGGCAGCACCACCAACCCCGGGTCGTCAAAATCAATCAGCGTCATCATCACGTAGTTGAAGGCGTCGGCCTCGGACCAGCGCCCCCTCCGCTGGCGCTGCTCGTCCCTGTAGCGCAGGGCAGTCTCGTACCGGTGGTGCCCGTCGGCGATGAACAGGGGAGCGTCCTTGAGAACAGCTTGCACTGCGGAGTCCAGGACCGAAACGCCCACGGCCCATAGGGAAAGCTCCTGATCGCCTCCGTACACCGCCCTGGCGGTAGGGGTCTTCCAGCCAATGCCCTCTATTGCCTGGCGAAGACGGTGTTGCGGGTCGCGATAGAGACTCATGATGGGGCTGAAGTTTGCGCTGCTGGCCATCATCAGGCGAAAGCGGTCCTCCCTGGCCTGGGCGCGGGTCTCTTCGTGAGGGAGCACCACTCGTCGGTCGTAGCTTTCCAGGCGGACGGCGGCCATAAGGCCCCAGCGGGCCAGCTTCTGGTTGCCACGGCTGAAGGTGTGGCGCATGAAGTAGTAGCTAGGCGTCTCGTCTCTGGCCAAGATACCCTGCCCCCGCCATTCGGCCAGCAGGCGGGCGGCGTTGGCGTACTGAGCGTCGCCCTCCCCCCGGGGCATCTCAAGGTGCACCGCGTTGTAGGGACTGCGCGCCTCCAGCTCTTGCCCCTGGGCCGGCGAGATGACATCGTAGGGCGGACAGATGAGGTCGGTCAGGGATGCCGCGGCCTTGTCGGTGTAGCGCAAGCCGCGGAAAGGGCGGACTTCGGCCATGGGTACCCTCTCCTTCCCACCTCTCGGCTGCTCTAGAGTATAGCTTGTTAGCTGGTCGGTTCCCAGGGCCGATACGACTGGCGCGGCCACAAGGATGCTTGACTTCCCACACGCCACCTATCCCTTCAATCCTGCCTTCCTTTCCGGAAGAGGTCGGGGCGCGAAGCCTTCCGCACCTCCTGGGTGCTATACTGCAAGCTACCAAAAACTATCTTCAAATGGTTTTTCAGCACAGCCTAGTGGTCATTAACAGCTAACCTAACCCCCTTATTCCCCCTTCCCTCCAGGGAAGGGGGAGAGAAGAAGTAGGGAAATCTGTGGCAGGGCTTTGCCCTGCCACAGATTTCCCTACTCATCAGGTCCCTCCTCGCCCTTCGGGAGAGCGGCACGATAGGGGGAGAGTTCGGAATCGCATTGGCACCGCCCTCTGATCGTATCTGTGGAAACGGTGTGATGCGGCTCTGCCGCATCACACCGTTTCAGACCAATCTTCTCCCCCTTCCCGTGCGGGAAGGGGGAGCCAGAGGGGGTTAGGTCGGAACCAAATTGGCAGGTTATTTCCTCAATAACCTTCAGGGTGCGGTGCAGATAGAGTCTTGAGATAGTCACCAGAAGGAGGGTGTCATGGCGTTTACCCGTATCCACCACGTAGGCATCATCGCCCCGGACATACAGGAGGCGCAGAAGGTCTTTGGCCAGGGGTTCGGCCTGGGGGTAGACCGCCGCCGCAGCCCTTTGCCCGACGGGCGCAAAGGGTCCTTTGACAACGTGACCACCCTGGAGTTCCCCGTAGCGGAGCTGTACCTGGAGGTGAGCAAGCCAAACGACGCCACAGGAGAGGCAGGACGGTTCCTGGCGGAGCGCGCCGCTGGCGGCATCCACCACCTGTGCCTGGCCTCCGACGACCTGGCGAACGACGTGCGCCTCCTCCAGCAGAAGGGCATACGCCTGCGGGCCGACGTGGGATCCTGGGACGGGCGCAGCCCCGCATTCCTGGACCCTGCCACCACGCTGGGGCTTCAGCTAGAGGCTGCGGCCAGCGAGGAGTACTACCCTCACCCCGCCTACCGGGGCGATGGCCTCATCGCGGGCATGGCCCATATCGGCATCGCCGCCCGCAGCTACGAGGAGGTGTACAAGCTCTGGGCGGACACCTTTGAGCTGCCCCAGAACTACGCTCGCGACCGGGGCGGCCCCCGCCGTCAGGAGCCCGGGAGGAGCCTTGGCCCTGATGATCCCGTTTGGCTGAAGGAGTTCCCCGTGGGCGGCTGCGTCCTGGAGATCAGCATCCCGGCCGATACTGAGAGCGGGACGGCGCGTTTCGTGGCCCAGCGGGCCACCCAGGGCGCGGCCTTCCACCACATTGGCCCCTACGCCCACGACGTTCATGCCCTGGTGGCAAAGGCCAAGGCCGCGGGCATCCAGCAGATTGGAGCCATACCGGAGCCGGGCCAGGCGATAAACTACGTCGCGTGGTTCCACCCCAGGAGCTGCCTGGGCACCCTGGTAGAGGTGTGGAACCGGGCAGAGCCTTAGCTGCGCCCGGCAGCCGCTAGAGGCCTTGTGGCATCGCCCCACAAGGGGTGCAGCCAGACGGCCTTGGGGTGGCAGGGTGCTTCTATCGCTCCTGCCCCCCCCGCATGAACGTGTAAGAGTGTGCCCTGACCAAGTCGGGGTACACTCTTACAACTCAAGCTCGCTCCCTTCCTGTTTTGAACTGAATGCATTGGTGATGTGTCGCGCTGCGAATGCCCTGGAACACCAAGATACAAACCGTTACACTTCCCCAAAAAACAGGAGGCCAAAGCACTATGCTACGCAGACCTGAGGACACATTCGCTATCAGAGGCACCTGGCACCCGATTACTGTAACGACCAGCAAGGAGGAGGTTAGAATAGTGCTGGAAGGTGAAGGGTTGAATTGGGAAACCTGGATTCCTTGGAGCGACTGGAATCGTCTCAAGGCGTGGGTTGAGTGGAGACAGGCAGAGATGCAGACCCAGACAAACTGATACACCGCTCCCAGCCCAGAGTCGCCCCTCCGTGAACGTTTGGGGCACACCGCTAGGCCAGACCGGGGGGCAAGCGCACCGCGCCAGCGCCGGGCGAGACCGGCTCGGCAGGCGCCTCCTCCGGCGGGGCGTCCTGGAAGTTCAGGGCGTACAGCCTGGCGTAGAGGGGGCTTCGCACCAGGAGCTCCTCGTGGGTGCCCATCTCCGCTATGCCCCCCTTCTCCATCACCACAATCCTGTCGGCGTTCTGGATGGTGGAGAGCCGGTGGGCGATGACGATGGCCGTCCGGTCCTTCAGGAGGTCGCCCAGGGCCCGCTGGATGAGCACCTCGGTAAAGGTGTCAATGTTGGCGGTGGCCTCGTCCAGGATCAGAATACGGGGGTCCGCCAGCACCGCCCGGGCAAAGCTGATCAGTTGCCGCTGGCCCACGCTCAGGTTGCCGCCCCGCTCGTTGAGCAGCGTATCGTACCCCTGCTCCAGCTTCATGATGAAGTCGTGAGCGCCCACGACCCTGGCCGCCTCTATCACCTTCGCCATGGGGGCTTCCGTGTGGTTGAAGCGGATGTTGTCCGCCACGGACACGGAGTAGAGGAACGGCTCCTGGAGCACCATGCCCATCTGGCTCGCCAGGGATTCCCGGGTCACCTCCCGCAGGTCGTGGCCGTCCACGGTGATGCGCCCGGCCGCCACGTCGTAGAAGCGGGCGGCCAGGGAGACCATCGTCGTTTTGCCCGCGCCGGTCTGGCCCACCAGGGCCATGGTCTGCCCAGGCTTGATGTGCAGGTTGATGTCCTGTAGCACCGGATGGCCCTTGATGTACTCAAAGGAGACGTGGTCGTAGATAATCTCGCCTCTGACGGGGGGCAGACTCCCGGCGTCGGGGCGGTCCACCACTTCCGGTTTCACGTCCAGCAGTTCAAAGATGCGCTGCCCTCCCGTCATGGCCCGCTGAAACTGGGTGTACTGCATGGTCAGGTTGCGGATAGGGTCAAAGAACCGTTGGACGTACAGGGCAAAGCCGATGAGCGTACCCGCCAGCAGTTCCCCGTCTATAACCATAGCCCCGCCCACCACGATCACCAGCCCCAGGGCCAGGGCAGTGATGATCTCCACCGTTGGCATCAGAATGGCAGAGAGGCGGATGGCCCAGAGGTTGGCGTTCAGGTGGTCCCGGTTCACGGTGTCAAAGTTGCGGAGGTTGACCTCCTCGCGGTTGAAGCTCTGCACCACCCGGACGCCGGAGATGTTCTGCTGGAGGCGCGAGTTGACCACAGAAATGGCCCGCCGCACACGGACGAAGGCCGTCCGGGCGAACCGTTGCCACAGGGCCATGATAATGATGAGCAGCGGGAGCACGGTGAAGGTGACCAGGGCGAGCTTCATGTCCATGAGGAGCATGACGGCCACAATGCCCACCAGGCTCAGGAGGTCGCCCAGGGTCAGGGTGACGGTGGGCAGGAACTCCTGGAGCTGCTCCACGTCGCTCATGACGCGGCTCATGATGCGGCCCACCTCGTTC
>JACQUH010000191.1 GCA_016210375.1 Chloroflexota bacterium | reverse complement strand
GACCTAACCCCCTCTGGCTCCCCCTTCCCGCACGGGAAAGGGGAGAAAATAGGTTTGATACGGTGTGATGCGGCTTTGCCGCATCACACCGTTTCTTCTGTATATAGTCCCCCTCTCCTTCCAAGAGAGGGGGACTATAGGGGGAGAGGTTGGGTCTTATTGGCATCCTAATTAGTCAATAACCATAAGTCGGGGGTTAGGTGAATCCTAAACGTGGCACTTATGGTCATTGAACAAATGGAATGACATTGTATCTGGTATGTTTACCCCTCATCCCAACCTTCCCACGCAAGGGGGGAAAGGGTAGGCTTCCTCCCCCTTGACGGGGGAGGATTGAGGTAGGGGTGAAACGCTTCACTAATCACAAGTCAAGTCATGTTGTTAAAGGCCATAAGTGGGGAGATAGGTGAACCCCAAACCTGGCACTTTAGTGCCAGGTCATGCTTATTGCCACCCGAAAGCAAACGAAACCCCTGGGGAGTGAAGGCCCTGGAGCAGGAGAGAGGCCCAGGCCCCTGAAAACGCGCCTCTCTCCTGGTGTGACTCCTCTACCCTCTGAACCCCCGAAGCTCGCGGAAGCGCGTCGCCAGGAGAAGGACAAGAGCAAGGGTCACACCGCCGCCGACCAGCATAGCAAACCTTACCCCCGCTATCTCCGCTACCGCCCCCGCAACAAAAGCCCCCAGGGGGGCCAGCCCGTGGTCCAGCATATAGATGCTCATCACCCGTCCACGGTACTCGTCGGGGGTGATGGTTTGCAGGATCGTATTATTGGTGGAGTTGTAGACCATCTGGAAACCACTCTGGATGGC
Source organism: Chloroflexota bacterium (assembly GCA_016210375.1). Taxonomy (GTDB): domain Bacteria; phylum Chloroflexota; class Dehalococcoidia; order Lucifugimonadales; family JACPCL1; genus JACPCL1. The sequence goes on along the minus strand of JACQUH010000191.1, from coordinate 12,569 downwards.
CAGCACGATGGCCGCCAGGACGAACCACGGGATCACGGCGAAGACCATCAGGCCGATACCGGCCAACGAGGCGGCTGTGAGGAGGAGGCTGCCCTTCCGGGAGATGTTGGTCAGGGAGGCCAGGGCCATTGTTCCCACAAAGGCCCCGGAACCCGCGGCGGCCAGCAAGAGGCCCAGCCCATCGGCTTCCACGTGCAACGCTTCCTTGGCAAAGACCGGCATCATGCCCTGGGTGAAGGGCATCATGAAAATGGAGGGGATGAGCCCCACAAGCACCAGGGCCAGCGTGGTGGGCTCATGCGCCACGTACCGCAGGCCTTTCCCCAGGTCGTGGAGGACTGATTCCCGTGGAGCGCCGCTGTTCCCTGTGGCGGGTATGTTGATGGGAAGCACCAGCACGGTGACCACGAAGTATGCGATGCTCTGAACGAAGAAGTTGGTAGCTGGCCCGAAGGCCACAATCAAGAGGCCGCCTACCGCCGGCCCTACCATCCTGGTCAGGTTAAAGGCGGCGGAGTTCAGGGCGATGGCGTTCATCAGCGCGTGCCTGGGCACCAGGGCGGGCACCAGGATCTGGCGCACCGGGTTGTTGAAGGCCCATGCAATGCCGCTGAGAAAGGCGAACACGAAGATGTGCCATATCTGGACCACGTCCGTGGCGATGAGTAGGGCGAAGGCAAGCCCCAGCGCCGCCAGGAAGGCGTGGTTCACGATGAGCAGAAGCTTTCTGTTCACCCGGTCCGCGATAACCCCTGCGAGGGGGCCAGCGAAGAGAAAGGGCAAGGCCCGGACGCCGCTAATCGCTCCAGTGAGGAAGGCGGAGCCGGTCAGGTGAAAGACCAGCCAGCCGAGAGTGATCTGCTGGATCCAGTTCCCGGCGGCTGTAAAAAAGGTGGTGCCCCACAGGTAGCGGAAGTCGCGGTACTGGAGGGAGGAGAAGGTGGTGATTGAAAACCGTCTGCGCTGGACGGCAATGGACCCAGTGGGGTTGAGGGATGTCTTCATGCTGTATGTAGCCTGGCTTCCTGGGAATTGTTATTGGACTTCAAGGAAAGGAGGGAACAGGTCTTCCCGCCCGAGGGTCAACGGACCTGGAGAGAAAAGGGCGCTCCCGCGGCTCACCCGGCGAAGGGGTTACCGTTGCAACCGTCGCAACTCTCTGGAGCGGGAGGTCAGGAAGAGGGTGGTATCCAGGAGGTGGCGGAGGTCTCGGTACAGGGGAGGCGACTGCCCGGAGAGGATACCAGCGGGGTGTTTATGCAAAGGCCTTCTTGGGCCGTTAGGTTTGCCAAAGGGAGCATAAAGGGACTATCTCGTTTCTGGCCCTGGGAAAGGAGGAACCGGAGCGTATCTTCCCATTCTACTCCTAAACGTCAGGAAATTCAGGATATGGCCCAGAATCCTCATGACATGGATCAAAGGCTACATCGCCGTTTATTACCAATTCGAACGTAAGTAAGGGGACTCTGCCACCGGATTCGGAGCCTTGAACGCCACGGCCTGATGGTTGTTGACTATTGGAAAGACATCCCCCATGTCATGCTGAAAGTCCTTTGTTTCCTTCAAGACCATAAGGCTGCGGTTTGAAGTCCCGACTAGTCGGGATTCACGGTGCGGTACAGCACGCTGGGGAGACCTGTTATCCACGTACTAACGACCTCCTTCGTATGGCAATATAGGCATCTGTGGCACGGCGAAGCCGTGCCACAGATGCCTATACTTTTACCCCTCTTTCCGCCATGGGCGGGCATCGCCACTATTTCATGCGGCGGATGGAGGGGACGAAGAAGTAGTAGTACAGAGCAACAGGCACCAGGAGTATCGCTGCCCCGCCCACCGCCCACTTGATTCCGACCGCGCCCGCCAGGAGCGCCACGGCGAAGGAGCTGAAGCTGCTCAGGCCGAACTCCATCATGAAGATGGCCATCACCCGGCCGCGGTGAGCATCGTCAATGGCGTCCTGCACCAGGACGTTGGCCAGGGCCATGCGCGCGGACTGGACGAACCCCATGCCAATCATGAACACGATGGCCAGCGCAAAGGAGCCAGTGAAGGAGTATAGGGCAACGAACACGCCCGTGCCCAGGATGCTCCAGATGAACGCGTTTCCGCGCTTGCCTCCCAACATGGAGGCGACCAGCAAGGAACCCACCAGAGCGCCGACGCCGGAGATGCTGGTGAGCAGTCCAAAGCGGAAGCTGGACTTGGTGAGCAGCTCCGGAACGCTTCCCAGCAGCGGGATGCTCCCTACCCATGTGTACTCGCCCGAGTGCACGACCTGCACGTCCTTGGCGAAGGCGGGCATCAGAGCAATGTAGGGCATGGAGAGGAGCACGCTGAGGAGGGCAAGAAACAGGAGGCCCATCACCGCAGTGTTGTCCCGGACATACCGGAGGCCGTCCCCCATTTCACGCCAGGCGCCGCGCCCGCCCAGAGGCATGGTGCCGGTGGAACGCAGCAGGGCTGCCAGGAGACCTCCCAGGAGCTCCAGCCCTCCAATGGCAAAGAATACCGGGCCAACGCCCATGATGGCGATAAGCAGGCCAGCTATGCCAGGAGCCACCAGGCGATTCAGGTTCATGCCGGCCTGGTTCAGCGCCACGGCGTTCATCAACCTGGCAGGCCCGACAATCTCCGGGATGATCGCCTGCCGAGCGGGCATCATGAGGCCGCTGATGATTCCCTGGACGACGGAGGTGATAATGAGGAACGTCACCCCTGTCCCTTTTTCCAGGTCAATGATGCCCACGACAACGCCGATGGCCGTGGCGATAGCCACCGCTCCCAATCCCCACTGGCCATCCCGCAGGAGACGTTTCTTGGGGACCCGGTCTGCAAGCACGCCGCCGAAGAGGGATAGGCCAAGCATCGGCACGGCGCCGGCCAGGCCGATGATCCCTAGCATGGCGTAGGAGTTGGTCAGCTCGTACACCAGCCAGGCCCGGGCAACCATCTGCATGTTCATGGCGCCCATCTGCGCCATGATGGCAGACCAGAAGAGCCGGTACTGCGGCACATGGAAGGAGTCAAAGGTCCGTGATCCCCGGCCGGTTCCTTTTTTTTCTGCCACGGGCGCTGTGGCGGTAATCGGTGGGTTCGTCATCTGTACCTACTGAGACAATTGCATCGTGAAGTCTCTGGTCATTTGCCAGATGGAACATTAGCCGTTATTGTATCCTCTGGGCGTTCTGCCCACAAGGGATGGGAAGCAGGCGACTGCCAAAGCCTTTCGGTCTTGGGAGCGCCCGTGGGGAAAACCGCTCACCACAGTCTGATGGTCTTGTACGAAATAACCTAACCCCGTCGATCCCCCTTCCCGCATCGGGAAGAGGGAGATACTGTCCCCCTCGCCCTTTAGGAGAGGGGGACCACAGGAGGAGAGGTCAGAACATGCGCCAAACTATTTGGCTAATGACCAAAAGGCTGTGGCATCTGCAAGGCCCAAGGCCCTGGGCGACTGAGAGGGCTGCAGTGAAAAATCAGGTTCTCTCCAATGCATTTTTTGACGAGGTGAGCCATGAGCATTCCTGAATACGATATCGCGGGACGAAAGGCGCTGCTGGTGGGAGCAGCCCGGGGGATAGGGAAGGGGGTAGCCCAGGTGCTGGCGGAAGCGGGCGCGGAGGTTGCCATCGCCTCCCTGAACATCAGAAGCGCCGCTGCCGCCGCCAGCGAGATTACGGCCAGCGGCGGTAAGGCCGTGGCATTCGCTGCCGACGCCACCAAGGCCGGGGACATGGAGCGGCTGGCCAGGGAGGTGTTAGACCGCTTTGGCCCACTGGACGTGCTGGTCAACTGCGTGGGGGATGCCCTGGGGAAGCCCGTGGCAAAGCTGCCCGGCCAGACCGGGGAAGGAATGACGGAGGAAGAGTGGCACGCCATTGTGGGTGTGAACCTGACTCCGGGTTTTACCATGTGCCGTGCCTTTGGCCCCCACCTGCTGGGACGGGGACGTGGCTCCGTTATTAACATTTCAGGCGTAGCGGCTTTTCGCGGAGCCGCTGGACGCACCGCCTATGCCGCCGCCAAGGCGGGACTGGTGCAGTTCACGCAGGCCCTGGCCCTGGAGTGGGCGCCGTACGGTGTGCGGGTCAACTCCATCGCCCCTGGCTCATTTCCGGACCCGGCGCAGATCCCACCCGGGGATTTCCAGCAAAGGGAGCAGGCCGCCGCCACTCGTGTCCCGCTCAGGCGGATCGGGAAGCTGCGGGAGGTGGGCCTGCTGGCGCTGTACCTGGCCTCGGACGCTTCCGCCTATGTGACAGGTCAGACCTGGTGCATTGACGGCGGGGCCAGCATCGCGTAGCACGCCGCAGAGAAAGGGGTGTCCAGAGGGGCGAAGCCCCTTTGGCGGGGGTCTGGGGGTGTCCCCCAGATACATTTTTCACCCCCTTCCTGACCAGGGAGGGGGACAGGGAGATGGGCGAAAGGGTTTTACAGCACCCTGCTAGAGGTCGCTGGTGGCCGCTCGCCAGCGGCCACCAGCGACCGTGGCCCTACCTTTGGCCCAGGGACACCCCCTTCAGGTCAACCATGCCGAAGGGGGTGAATACCAGTCCCTTCACATAGGGCTTCACCAGGGAGTAATCCCGTCCAAAGTACAGGGGGATTGCCGCGCCGTCGGCTACCATCAGCGCCTCCGCCTGTTGGTAGAGCTGTAGCCGATTCTGAGGGTCTCGCTCCACTCTGGCGTTGTCCAGGAGGGTGTCTAGATCCTTGTTGCTGTACTTACCCACGTTATTCTGCACCCCGGTGTGGAAGAGAACGTCCAGGAAGTTGTGGGGGTCGGGGTAGTCCGCTATCCATCCGTAGTCATAGATGTTGTCAACAGCCTGCTCCAGGATGTAGAAGTAGGCGTCAGCGTCCATGAGGCGCACGGTCACATTCACACCCAGGTTGGTCTTCCACATGTCCAGCAAGCTGGTCACGATGGAGGAAGGCTCACTAGCGCCGGAGGTGGTGTAGATGATCTGCGGCAAGGCGTCTGGCCCTTTGTAGGAGGACTGAGCAAGGAGCTGCCTTGCCTGGTCTGGGTCAAAGGGGATTTCACTGATGCTGGAGTTGTAACCGGGCAGGCCGGGAGGCATGAACCCCTGGGCCACTGTTTGAGTGTCGTGCAGGACATCTTTGACCAGCTTCTTCCGGTCAGTAGCCAGCAGGAAGGCCCGGCGCACCAGGGGGTCGTTGAAAGGCGGCTTATTCGCCGCCAGACCCACGTAGAAGATGCTGAGCTCCGGGTTCACTGCCAGCTCTCTGGACAGGGGGTTCCTGGGGTCCTGGATTTCGGGCAACTGGTCGGCGAAGGGGTGAGCCATATCAATCTCGCCGGTCTGGTACATCAGGTTGGGGAAGCCGCCGTAAAGCCGGAAGACCACGTGGGGCACCGCCGGTGGCGTGCCGTAGTAGTCAGGGTTGCCATCTAACACCATGACCTGGCCCGGGTCCCAGGTGTTCATCTTGAAAGGGCCGGTGCCATTGGGACCAGCCCACCAGGGGATGCCGCCGCTCTGGGCTGCGGCAATATCCTGCTGGTCAACCACAAAGGCGACGGGGTGGGACAGCTTGGCCAGAAAGTAGGCCTTTGGGCCATCTATGGTGACCCGCAGGGTCGTATCATTCACGACCTCCACTCCGGTGATCTCTTTGGCTTTGCCGGCGATTACGTCGGTTGCGCCGAGGATATCGTTCAGGTAGGTCCCTACGGTGGGCGAGCGGGACCCAAGGCCGGCGGCGCGCTCCCAAGAGAACTTCACGTCCTGGGCCGTGACCTTGCGTCCGTCGTGGAACCTGGCGTTGTCGCGCAGAGTAAAGGTGTAGACCGTGCCATTGTCGGAGACCTTCCACTCACTTGCCAGCTCCGGCTTCAGGGCAAGGTCTGCACCGTAGGAGACCAGGCCGCTGAAGATCTGCATGATGTATTGAATGGACTGGCTCTCCTGGGCAATGGCTGGGTCCATGGTCAGGGGGCCATCGTCAAAGTACAGCGTCAAGGCCTGGTTGCGAGGAATGCCCAGGGGCTTTGGCTCCTCTAGGCGGAAGCTGTAGAAGGAAGTCAGCACCTCCTGGAGGTTGGACTGGAAGGCGGCCTGGGCTCCCTCTACCAGGAGGATGAAGCTCTGGCTGCCCCGGCTGACTGTCTGGAGGATGCCTTCCTGGACCCCCGTGGAGGTGCGCCACTGGTAGGTCACCTGGAAGGCAGGGTCGCCATTGAGCAGTTTGACCTCTTTTTCCTCCAGGGTGCGGAACCCCTCCCGTTCCCCAAACTGCCCCATCACCCTGTCCGCTACAGAGTCCGCTGGAAGAATGTCGGCGTTGTAGGTGAGGGAGACCAGCCCCTGGGGCCCACCGTCACTGGCGCCGGGTCCCTGAAGGAAAGCGATCTGCGGTGTGTTGAGCGTCTCCCCCACCTCCCAGGTCTTTGGGTAGCGCAGGGAGAAGCCGAAGGTCTGGTCTGAGTAGGAGCCGAAGGAGTCTGGCACGCTGGTGGGGGCGCTAAGGGAGCCTGGAGTGGGCGAGGGCCTGGCCGCCGGAGGCGTTGGCGTCGCCGTTGGCGTGGGGGTGCGGGTGGGTGTAGGGGACGGCGTCGGGACGGGCGTCGCCGTAGGCTCAGTCGTGGGAGTGAATGTGGGCGCAGGCGTAGGAGTGGGCGTGGGAGAAGAGCAGGCGCCCAGGAGGAGGATTGTCCCCATGAGCAGGGCCAGGATGCGAGCAGTTTTCAAAGCGTCCTCCATGCGGTGCCACAGAACCTGGAGCAACAGACCTTTCAGGTAGGATACCAGATGGCCGCTTTCCAGTACAGGCGATGGTTCTGGCGGTGACTGTTTGCCTTGTCGTGGTGGTACCATCCCCTGGCACTCCCGGTCATATACGAAACAATCTGCTGGTTGGTTCCGACCTGCCCCCCTCTGGTTCCCCCTTCCCCCAGGGGAAGGGGGAGAAGATAGGTTTGAATTAGTGTGATGTGGCTCTGCTGCATCACACCAATTCCTCAAATGTGTGCCATGGGAGCCCGCCACCAGGAGCAAAGGGCAGCAGACGTGTGCGTAGGGGCCAAAGGGATGCTATGCTATGGGGCAGACTTGGTAGGAGTGGTTCCACGGAAGGACATCATGCCGGAGCTTGGCCCCTTTCTTGGGGGCGGCCAGGGACGTTTGCAACAGGAAGGTAGCAATCCATGAGCTTCTGGAACAGGGTTATCCCCCCTTGCCTGGCGGCTTTAGCCATCCTGCCCCTGGCCGTAGCCCTGGCCAACGAAGGAGAGGGGGGCGGTGACATCAGTGGAATCAAGCCGGGCAAGTTGTCGGCGCCTTCCAAGGAGTTCAGCAAGTTCCTTTCCGGCCGGAACTGGCTTATCACCAGCGGCCTGGACCCCGTCCTGGGCATTGGCCTGGGCGATGTCAAGGAGGCCCCGCAAGGCTCTGGAAGCGGCTCCCCTGCCCAGCAGGCCGGGGCTGGCGGCGCAGCCCTGGTGCCCTACCGGGACCCCTCCGCCAAGTTCAGTCGCAACGTGCTTATCCCCATGGACTTCTCCGGTTCTCCCTACCAGACGGAGCCAAGCATCGCCGTTGACCCCAAGGACCCTGACCATCTCTTGGTGGGGCTCATTGACTACAACTTCCCCAACATGGTCACCTACTCCAGCATAGATGGGGGGGCTACCTGGCAAGGGCCGCACCTGGCCAAGTACCCCAGGAAGGACCTGGCCGCGGCGGGTGACCCCATCGTTGCCTTTGACCGCCAGGGCAAGGCCTTCTACGCCTTCATCGCCCTGGACGTCGTGGACTTTTCTGTTGGTCCCCTGGCCAGCAGTGCCGTCGTCTCCTCCATCTCCCTTGCCTCTTCCACCGACGGAGGTGTGACCTGGGGCGACGCTACTGAGTCCATCCGGAGCACGGTGGTCACCCGGGTCTTGCCCAGCGCCGATGGCCGTCCCCGGGGCGAGATAGCCTTTGGTTTTCTGGACAAGCCCTGGATGGCCGTGGGACCGAATCCCAAAGACCTCTCCAAGGACATCATCTATGTTGCGTACACCAACTTCATTGAAACCGCGCTGATCTACTGGATAGACGAGCTCCCCTTCCTTGGCTCCCCCTCTCTGGACACGGTGATAGAGCTGGTGAAATCCGAGGATGGCGGCGTCACCTGGAGCGACCCAAAGGAGATCAGCCCTCGGGCGCACTACACCTTGATATTCAACCCAGCGGAAGCCGAAGGACCAGAGGGGGAGGGCGGGCTTGCTCCTGAAGGGCAGCAGGCCGTGGAAGGCGTCGCGCGCCAGATCGTCCAGGGGCCAGATATCGCTATCGGCAAGGACGGCGCATTGTACGTGGCCTGGGTGGATACCACGGGGGACGACTCCTTTGAAGGGCAGGCGGAGATCTACGTGCGGCGCTCCGACGATGGCGGAGCTTCCTTCCAGCCTCGGAAGCTGGTGAGCAACTTCCCGGAGCTGGGGTTCCGCTCTCGCACCAACCCATTCCGCTCCTGGGCCTCCCTATTCCCCAAGCTGAGCGTGGGCCCCGAAGGCAACGTCTACGTGGTGTGGGTTGGCCTGCCCAGGGATAACCCCGAGGACGATGGGGATGTGTACGTTTCCGTCTCCACCAACAGGGGGCAGACCTGGAGCCGGCGTGAGCGCATCAACGATGACCGGGGCAGCGCATTCCAGTTCTTTCCAGAGCTGTCCGTGGACCCCAAGGGCAACCTGCACACCATGTGGGGCGACTTCCGGGACGACCCCAAAGGCGTCAGCTACCATATCTACTACTCTACTTCAGAAGACCAGGGGAAGACGTGGAGCCTGAACAGCCGCGTCTCAGACTTCCCCACCAATCCGAACAGGGCCTTCCCGGGTGGGCGTTTCATCGGCGACTACTTTGCCATAGAGGCCACGGATGACGAAGCGTACATGGTCTGGGCCGATGGCCGCCTGGGGGAGTTCGGGCCGCCTAACCAGAAGATCAGCTTCGCCCGCAAGCGACTGATGCCTTCACCTTCTATCTTTATCTCGCCGCCTTCTGGTCCCGCGGGCAGGGACATCGTTATCCAGGGGTTCAACTTCCAGCCCCGGCGGGACATATTCGTAGAGGTGGCCGGTGTTATCGTCTCTACGGCGCGCACCCAAGAGGACGGTCGCTTCTCCACCCAGATCTTTGTGCCCATCTCCGGCAGAGGGACGCACCCGGTGCGGGTGATTGAGGAGTCGGGCAACTTTGCTGGCACCTCCTACTTCATGGATTTCGGCTTTGACACCATCAAGGAGACCACGACCAGGCTAGACGAAGTGGCCCGGCAGATGGGGCAACTGGACACCTTGACGGGCCAGCAAAGCGACCTCGCCAAGGACTTGCAGCAGATCAAGGCAGACCTCTCTGCGCTGGCGGTGCAGGCCCCTGCCCCTGAGCAGGGGATCTCCGGCGGCCTGCTCGTGGGGTTGCTAGTGGCCCTCTTGCTGCCCCTGGGGGCGATGATCCTGGTCCTGGTAATGGTGATGCGGCGGAGGCGGCGGGGCGGGACGCCAGCGGCATAGCCTTCCTGGGAATGCCGGGCGGTGTTCCTGTGCCAGTCTCTTCCCACCCCGACGCCGGGAGACAAGGCGAAACCTTCCTGCCAATGAATAAAGCAAGCCGAGAGCACGCATGAGCAACCGTTTGAAGTTCATCCTCCTGATGGCGGCCCTGGTGGTGGGCCTGGAGCTGGCCCCTTCGGCCCTGGCCCAGTCCGGCGGCTATGCGCCGCCGCACCAGAAGCCAGGGCCGGCATCGGAGCGGGTGCAGTTCCAATCCTTCCACGTTGACCTGGCCGGGGAGTCCTTGAAGGCCGGCCAGATGGACATGTACTTCTTCAGCCTGAAAACGGAGGCAGCCCAGAAACTCAGGAGTACCCCCAAGGTTACGGTCTACCAGGCCCCTGCTACCTCCATCTCCCTCCTGCTGAACCCTGCGCCAGCGCCAGCGGGCGAGATGAACCCCTTCTCCCTCCGAGATGTGCGGTACGCTCTCCAGTACGCCGTCAACCGCCAGTTCATTGCCCAGGAGATCTACAAAGGCCTGGCTGAGCCGATGGTGGCCCACCTTGGCCCCTTTGATTACGACTACGTGACCATTTACGACCAGGTGAAGGCGTCCGGCATCGCGTACGACCCAGACCTGGCAAAGCAAATGGTCAACGACGCCATGACGAAGGCGGGGGCGACGCTGAAGGACGGCAAGTGGCAGTACAACGGCAGGCCGGTGCAGCTAAACTTCCTTATCCGCGTGGAGGACGAGCGCCGCGACGTGGGCGATCTGGTGCGGGCGCAGTTGGAGAAGCTGGGCTTTACCGTAGCGCCTAACTACCAGAGCTTTGCGCCTGCCATCCTCACGGTGTACGGCTCCGACCCGCAGCTTCTCGGGTGGCACCTGTACACCGAGGGATGGGGTAGGGGATCGGCGGAGCGTTACGACTTCGGCACCATCAATGGCATGGCCGCCCCGTGGCTGGGCAACATGCCGGGCTGGCAAGAGGTGGGCTACTGGCAATACAAGAACGAGGCGCTGGACGACCTGGGCAAGCGCCTCTTTCAGGGCGGCTTCAAGACAGAGGCCGAGCGCATCCAGATCTATCGGGATATGACGGATCTGGCCCTCAAGGAGTCGGTGCGGATATGGCTGGCCACCATCGTCAATAGCCTGCCCGCCTCGGACCAGGTGCGGGGCATCACCCAGGACATATCCTCGGGCCCCAAGGCCATGTGGACCCTGCGGGATGCCTACGTGCCGGGCAAGGACACTCTGACCGTCGGCAACCTGTGGGTGTGGACGGAGCGCACCACCTGGAACCCCATCGGTGGTTTTGGCGATGTGTACAGCAATGACATCTGGCAGAACCTCCGCGATCCGCCTTTGGCCCGCGACCCATTCACAGGCCTGCCAATGCCCTTCCGGGCCTCGTACCAGGTGGAGACCGCCGGGCCCGAGGGCAAGCTGGACGTGCCGTCGGACGCCGTTCAGTGGGACGCCACGAAGAAGGCCTTCGTTGCGGTGGGCAGCGGCGCGAAGGCTACCAGCAAGGTGACCTACGACTACTCCAAGTACTTCGGGTCCCGTTGGCACGATGGCCAGTCCATCACCATGGCCGATGTGGTGTACAGCATCTTCCAGGGTTTTGACCTTGCCTACAACCCCGACAAGGCCAGGGTTGAGACCGCCATCGCCTTCACCAGCAAGCCCTTCCTGGAAACGCTGAGAGGCTTTCGCATCCTGGACGACAACCGGCTAGAGGTGTACGTGGACTTCTGGCATTTCCAGAGGGACTACATCGCCGAGTACGCCAGCCCCTCGGGCCTGAGCATGCCCTGGGAAATCCTGGCCGCCATGGACAAGCTGGTGTTTGAGGACCGTAAGGCCGCCTATAGCGACACGGCTTCCCAGCGCTACAGTGTGCCCTGGCTGAGCCTGGTGATGGACAACGATAGCCGACTCCTCCGGCGCGCCTTGATAGATATGCGAGACAAGAACGTGCTCCTGTCTAATGTGTTCACTGTCGGCGGCAAGTCCCTGGTGAGCCAGGCCCAGGCCAAGGCGCGCTACGATGCGGCCATCCAGTGGATCAGTGACAAGGGCATGGCGGTCATCAGCAACGGGCCCTTTGTGCTGGTGCGCTACGAGCCGCCGGCGCAGTTCGCCCAGATTGACGCCTTCCGCGACCCGACGTACCCCTTCAAGCCCGGCGATTGGTACCGGGGCAACCCGCCGGGCATGGCCTTTGAAGGCGCCCAGGCCGGGGCCGTAGCGCCAGGTTCGCCAGCGTCGGTGAGCGTCACGGTGCAGGGGCCGGGCGAGATCAGGGTGCGCTATCTCCTGCTGGACCCCGTCGCGGGGGTGGCGGTGGCGGAGGGCGAGGCGCGGTCCATGGGAGCAGGCCAGTACCAGGTGGAGCTGCCCGGGGAGGTGACGGCGAAGCTGGCCCAGGGGCCGCAGCAGCTCTTCCTGGTGGCCTCCAGCGACCAGGTCTCCTCCCTGGCGGAGCGCCGCGTGGACTTGCAGGCGGGCGGCGCGTCGCAGCCTTCCGCCACGGTGGCTGCCGTGACGACGCCAACGCCTGCCAAGAAGGGCGGCGGCTTCTCCTGCGCGGGGCCGCCCAGGTAGGGCTCCGTCTTCTCGCTGGTCCCCAGGGCGGGACTGCCATGGTGCCTGCACGGCGACCTCGGCGCTCTTGAGGGGGATTCCTGTGCCACGGCGGAGTGGCCGAACGGTTGGAATCCACAGAGGGCCCACCACACACCATTCGCTGCCTTCTTGCTTGAATGACTGCGAGTTTCCAGTGTACATACGAACGAGGCGAATCGGGTTCATGTGAGGAGGATACGAACTATGCGTGCCGTCAAAGGGCTGCTGGAGGCCGTGGGGGCCAAGGCGCCTTTGTACTAGCGTCTCCAGCAGTACAAGGTAGCAGTGGAGGCAAGATGACTGAGCGGACCACAGTGAGGCAGAACCGATTTTCAGGCGGTGGCTGGGATATTGAGGGGCCCGGTGGTCGGACGACGGTGAGGCAGAACCCATTTTCAGGCGGTGGCTGGGATATTGAGG
>JACQUH010000188.1 GCA_016210375.1 Chloroflexota bacterium | reverse complement strand
CAGCGGCACGCCGGCGCGGTTCACGTCCAGCAGGCTGTACGTCTCCCCCGATGGGTCGCTGCGGTGGAACAGCTTGGCCACGTCCTCCTCCAGGTGGACGCGGGTGATGCCCGCCCGGTTCTCCTGGCCGTCCACGCGGACCACCATCCAGCCCCCCTGGGCGATGGGCTGGTCGTACTGGGAGATCTGGTAGCCCTTCATCAGGTCCGGGTAGGGGTAGTTCTTGCGGTCAAACTTGGTCTGCTCCGCGATGGTGCAGTTCAGGGCCAGGCCCGTCATCATCACGTACTCCACCGCCCGCCTGTTGATGACGGGCAGCGAGCCTGGCAGGGCCAGGCACACCGGGCACACCCGGGTGTTGGGCGGCGCCCCCTGGTAGTCCGACCGGCAGGAGCAGAACATCTTGCTGCGGGTCAGAAGCTGGGCATGCACCTCCAGCCCGATGACTGACTCATACTGTGTGGCGACGGCGGTGGTCATGGGCAATTCACCTGGCAAGGGGAAGTAGTTGAGGGAAGTATAGCAGAGGCAACAACGAAACAGAGAAGAGGATGTTCCGGGAACAGATGTGCGGTCGTGGCACATTGACCCTGCCCTATTCCATTGATAGACTTGGCCTATGCAAAAGCAGTTTTTGGTCACCCTGGAACAGGATGAAGACGGCTTCTTCGTGGTAAGTTGCCCCATGCTGAAGGGGTGCCATTCCCAGGGGCGCACGGAAGAAGAGGCCATCGCCAACATCAAAGAGGCCATTCGCGGCTACCTGGCGAGCATGGAGAAGCACGGGGAAGCCCTGCCCGAGTTTATCCTGCGCCAGGTGGCGGTGGAGGTGTAGTGGCGCGGCTCCCTGTCCTTTCAGGGGCCGACCTCGTGAGGATTCTTCGGAAGATTGGCTACGTATGGGACCATACGGAAGGCAGCCACATGATCCTGGTGCATCCGACCAGGGCCAGGCTTTCCGTTCCAAGGCAACGCGAACTGGGCAGGGGTCTCTTGAGAGCCATCATCGGCGATGCAGGACTGACTCGCGAAGAGTTCGTACAACTTGTCCAAGACTCATAATACCCAACCCAACATCCAGGAGCGTTTCCCTGGGCATCAACAGCCACCGGCTCCTCTGCGGGGATAGCCGGAGAGAGCTACCCCTCTTCCCCATACCCATCCTCGCCCCCTTCTCCCCACGCCCCCTCCCCTACCAGCGGCACGAAGCGGCACGGGCCGAGGGTCTTCACATAGTACCCTTCTGGGGTCTTCACTACCTTCATGAGCTGCTGCTCCAGGCGGGAGCCGACAGGGATCACCAGGCGTCCGCCCTCCTTGAGCTGCTCTATGAGAGTCTTGGGCAAGAGCGGGCCGCCCGCCGCCACGATGATGGCATCAAAGGGCCCTTCTTCGGGGCAGCCCAGCGCCTCGCTCGCTTGGACCACCTTCACATTGCGGCAACCCATGTCCGCCAGCCGCTTTCTCGCCAGCTCCGCCAGCGCTGGGATGCGCTCCGTCGTCACCACCTCCCGCGCCAGATGCGACAGCACCGCCGCCTGGTAGCCGGAGCCAGTGCCCACCTCCAGCGCCACCTCCTCCGGCTTCAGCTCCAGGGCCGCGACCATCACCGCCACGATGAGGGGCTGCGAGATGGTCTGCCCCTCCTCAATGGGGAGGGCCATGTCCTCGTAGGCCAGATGGCGGTGCGCCTCCGGCACAAAAAGCTCCCGAGGCACCTGGCCCATGGCCTCCAGGACACGCCTGTCTTTCACCTCGCGCCGCAGGTGCGCCACTAGCCGCCGTCGCTGCTCCTGATAGTCCATGAACTGCGCCCTACCCTCTTGAAAAAATGCCCAAAACTTGCTATCTTATTGTTAAGAGTTTCACGAACAGACATATGTGAAGGTTTGCTTAGATTCTGTTCATGCCAGAGCTCTCCCCAACCTCTAGTCCCCAGTGGGCCTCCTTGGGCCAGGCGTGCCGCATCCTCCAGGTCAACGAGGCTACCCTGCGGCGCTGGGCCGACCGGGGCCAGATGCGCTCCTACCGCACCCCTGGCGGCCATCGCCGCTTTGCCCTGGAAGACCTGAAGGCCCTTACGGAGAAAGCCCAGCCCGAGGGCGAGGCTTCCCGTCCGCAGAACGTGGCCGACGCCGCCCTGCGCCACATCCGCCGCCGCTTGCAGCAGCGGGCCATTGCTCAGATGCCCTGGTACGAGCAGATACCGCCAGCCGGGCACACCCGCTTGCGCCTCTTCGGGTACCGCGTCCTGACCCTGGCTTCTGACTACCTCACCGGCCACGGCAAACGGCAACCCCTGCTCGCCGAGGCCCGCCTCGTCGGGGAGGAGTATGGCGACGAGACCGCCCGCCTCGGCGTGCCCCTGGAGTTTACCACCCAGGCCTTCACCTTCTTCCGCAACGCCCTCATTGAGGGCCTCCAGGAGGCCACACCCCAGGACCAGTCCCCACCTTCAGTATATCGGACGTGGCGGCTGGTCAACACCATCACCGACGAGGTGTTCCAGGGCGTCGTCCGCGCCTACGACCGCCATCACCTGCCCTTCGCCATACCCGCGTAGCCATCGGGAGCCGCCATGACCACTCCGCTACAGACCCTTGACCAGCGCCTGCTCAACATCATCCAGTCCTCCTTTCCCCTGGCGGAACGGCCCTTCCAGGCCATCGGCCACGAGCTGGGCATCAGCGAGGAGGAGGCCATCGGGCGGGTTGTCGCCCTCAAGCGCCTGAACGTGGTGCGGCAGATCAGCGCCATCTTTGACACGCGCCGCCTGGGCTACAAGACCACCCTGGTGGCCATGCGCTTCCCGCCGGAAGCCCTGACAAAAGCGGCCCGCCACATCAACCAGCACCCGGGGGTCAGCCACAACTACGCCCGCAATGGCTTCTTCAACCTGTGGTTCACCCTTGCCGTGCCGCCCCAGGAGAGCCTTGAAGGAACCATCCTTCGCTTGGGCGAGGAGACGGGGGCCCAGGCGGTGCGCCTGTTGCCCACCCTGCGCTTCTTCAAGATCGGTGTCAACTTTGACATGGTGTCCGGCGAAAGCGCCGCCTACGACTACTACAGCCCCGACGGCTTCAAGGACGGCCAGAACGGGTGGAACAAGGGGGAGCCTCTGACGCCTTCTGAAGTCCGCGTAGTCCAGGAGCTCCAGGAAGACTTGCCCCTGGAGGCGCGCCCCTTCCTGGGCATGGCCCAGCGCCTGGGAGTCACCGAGGGGGATCTCTTCGCCTGCGCCCGGGCCTTCCAGGAGCGGGGCCTCATGCGCCGCTACAGCGCCGTGCTCCACCACCGCCGGGCAGGCTTCCGTGCCAATGGCATGGCCGTCTGGAAGGTGCCGCCGGAGCGCTCCGAGGAGGTGGGCGGCATCATGGCAGCCCATCCCGCCGTCACCCACTGCTACGAGCGTCCCACTTTCCCCGACTGGCCGTACACGCACTTCTCCATGATCCACGCCACCACCAGGAAGAGGTGTGAGGAGATAGCCCAGGAGATCTCCCTTCACACAGGCGTCGCCGACTACCAGGTGCTTTATAGCTACCGCGAGTACAAGAAGACCAGGGTGCGCTATTTTGTGGAGGAGTAACCCACCCCGTAGGGGCGCACAAGCCCTGCAACGGAAAGCATCCAATTGCCCGAGGAGAACGAAGGAGCACTGATGCCATCCTATTACCCGGTCTACCTGGACCTGAAGGGCCGCCCCTGCGCCGTCATTGGGGGCGGCCACGAGGGCGAGCGCAAGACCCAGGGCCTCCTGGAGTGCGCTGCCGTCGTCACCCTCATCGCCCCCGAAGCCTCGGTGGTGCTTCAGGACCTGGCCGCTCGCGGGCTTATTGACTGGGTGCAACGGGAGTACCAGTACGGCGACCTGGAGGGCGCCTTCCTGGCCGTCTGCGAGAACGACAAGCCTCAGGTCTTCCAGGTCGTGGCCCAGGAGGCCCGGCAGCGAGGGGTGCTCCTCAACGTGGTAGATACCACCGACCTCTGCTCCTTCATCGCCCCCGCCATCGTCCGCCGGGGCGAGGTCACCTTCGCTATCTCCACCGCCGGCCTCAGCCCCGCTTTGGCCCGCCGCCTGCGGGAGGAGATGGAGAGCAGCGCCGTGCTGCGCTGGGCTGACATGGCAGACCTGCTGGCCGAGGTGCGCCTGGCCGTGCGCAAGCAAGGGCTGCGCCCGGACCCGGAGCGCTGGCAGGAGTGCCTGGACGAAGAGCTGGCGGAGCTGTACCACTCCGGCCGCCAGCAAGAAGCCAGGGACCGCCTGCTGCGTATGCTCACAGAGCATCCCCAGGCCACTCTCCGCCCGTAGGGGCACGGCGTGCTTTGCCCCCGTCTAGGGGAGTCCCGAGGGGGAAACCCCTCTGGCGGGGGCACGGGGGTGTCCCCCGTAGCTATTCTATTCCCCCTTCCCGTCAGGGAAGGAGGCCAGGGGGTTAGATAGAAAACAATGCGCATCCTCGCCCTTGGCCTTAGCCATCACACCGCTCCTGTGGCCCTGCGCGATAGGGTAGCTGTGCCCACGGCACAGATGCCTGAGTACTTGCATTCCTTGAAGGACTGCGTCGGCAAGGGGGTAGTCCTCTCCACCTGTAACCGCTGGGAGGCCTACACCTTGGCCCCCACAGCGCGCGGCGGCATTGCCGCCCTCACGCAGTTCCTGGCCACCTATCATGGCGTGGACATGCAAGAGGTGGGGCCGCACCTGTACGCCCTCAACCACCGCCAGGCCGTCCGCCACCTCTTCCGCGTCGCCTGCGGGCTGGACTCCCAGATCCTTGGCGAGTCCCAGGTCCTGGGGCAAGTGCGGGAGGCATACGCGGCCTCCGCTCGCGCGGGCATGGACGGCGGGACCCTGGCCCGTCTCTTCCACCAGGCCCTTCGCGTGGGCAAACGCGCCCGGAGGGAGACGGAGATTGGCTGGCACGCCCTGTCCGTCAGCCGCGCCGCCGTGGAGCTGGCCCGCCGCACCCTGGGCGACCTCTCCTCCTGCCAGGTGGTGGTCATCGGCGCTGGCGATGCCGGCAGGCTGGCTGCCCAGGCCCTGCGAGACGCCGGGGCAACCAGTCTGACGGTGGCAAACCGTACCCTGGCCCGCGCCGAGGAGCTGGCGGCCGAGCTGGGCGGCAGGGCCGCACCTCTGGAAGACCTGCCCCGCCTGCTGGAGGAGGCGGACATCGCCATCAGCGCTACCGGCTCACCGGGCTTCCTCCTCACACCCGCGCTTCTCGCCTCCGCCCGGGCCGCCAGCACCAGGCCCCTGTTCCTCTTGGACATCGCCGTGCCCCGGGACGTTGACCCCGCCGTGGCGGACCTTCCGGATGTGCACCTGGTGGATATTGACGGCCTGGACGCTGTCGCCGAGAGCAACCGCCGCCAGCGGCAGTCCGAGGCCCGCAAGGTGGAGGGTATGGTGAAGGAGGAGACGGAGAGCTTCCTGGCGTGGCTCCGCTCCCTGGAGGTGGTGCCCACCGTGGCGGCGCTGCACCAGCGGGCCGAGGCCCTGCGCTCCCAGGAGCTATCCAGGGCCAACCGGCGGCTCCCGGACCTGTCCCAGGAGGAGCGGGCCACGCTGGAGGCCTTCAGCAAGGCCCTGGTGAAAAAGCTGCTGCACCGGCCCACAACAACCCTCAAGGCCAAGGGCGATCCCAACCTTACCCAGGCGGCCCGGGAGATGTACGGGCTGGACTGATAGTCCCGTCGCTTTTTCCATAGAGAGAACACGCGCCCTGCGGAGTACACTGGGGTACAATAGCCGCAGCAGGCAACATCCGACGCGGGGTACAGCATGGCCGCACCACGAACGCTCCTCACAGCAGACGATTTCTACCGCGAGTACAGCAGCAAGGAGGGCCAGTATGAACTGGTTAAGGGAGAGGTAATCACGATGGCCCCACCGGGATTTCAGCACGGAGATATTCAAGCGGAAATCGCGGGCCTGTTGCGCCCGTATGCCAAACAACACCGGTTGGGCAGAGCCATCACGGAGTGCGGCTTCATCCTGGAACCCGGCACCGTGCGGGCGCCTGACGTGGCCTTTGTCAAGCAAGAGCGAATCCCGCAGGAGGGGTTGCCCAAGGCGTTCTTTGAAGGCCCTCCGGACCTTGCCGTGGAGGTCGTCTCACCCTCGGACACCGCCGCTGACATGGAGATGAGGGTGCACAGTTACCTGGAAAGCGGCGCGAGCCAGGTCTGGGTGGTGTACCCGGAGAGCCAGCGGGTGCACGTTTTTGCCCAGGGCAAGGCGAG
Organism: Chloroflexota bacterium; assembly: GCA_016210375.1. Taxonomy (GTDB): domain Bacteria; phylum Chloroflexota; class Dehalococcoidia; order Lucifugimonadales; family JACPCL1; genus JACPCL1. Next base: position 1,238 of record JACQUH010000188.1, on the reverse strand, counting down.
TGTTTGGTACAGCGCCGAGGACGCCCTACCCGGCGGCGATCTCCTGCCCGGCTTCTCTGTCCTGGTCGGTGACCTCTTTGCCCTCTAAGAAACTATCTGAGTCCTACCTGGGAAATCGCTCCTCGCAAGGAGAAAGGGCAGACCGCCGTTGTACACAGCACAACGCACCATCCTCATCGGCACACGTGGGAGCCAGCTTGCCTTGCGCCAGACCCAGGAAGCCGTGAACCAGCTTCAGGGGGCCCATCCCAGGGCCCACTTCCAGCTTGTCACCATCGCCAGCGCCGGCGACAACCACCAGGACGTGCCTATAGACCGCCTGGGTGTGGGCGTCTTCGTGAGAGAGTTGGAGGTGGCCCTCCTGCACGGTGAGATTGACATCGCTGTCCACAGCCTCAAGGACCTGCCCACGGAGCAGACTCCTGGCCTCGCCATTGCCGCCATCGCTCGCCGGGAAGACCCCAGCGACGCCCTGGTGGACCGCTGGGGCCTGCCCCTGGAGCGCCTGCCCGCCGGCGCGCGGCTCGGCACCGGCAGCCCCCGGCGGATAGCCCAGCTACGGCACATGCGTCCAGACCTCAACGTCGTGCCCATCCGGGGCAACGTGACCACCCGGCTGGACAAGGCGGTAGGCGGCGACTATGACGGCGTTGTGCTGGCCCTGGCGGGCCTCCGCCGCCTGGGCATGGAGGGCGTTATCAGCCAGGTCTTCTCCCCCAAGGACCTGGTACCCGCCCCCGGGCAGGGCGCTTTGGCCCTGGAGACCCGGGCCGCGGAAGAAGAGGTACGACTTCTGGTCGCTGCCGTCCAGCACTACGAGACCTTCGCCGCCACCACCGCCGAGCGGGAGTTCCTACGGCTGCTGGGCGGTGGCTGCCGCGCCCCTTACGGCGCATACGGAAGGGTTGAGGGCAACAGCCTTGCCCTCACCGCCCTGCTGGGCGAGACCTCGGGGCAGGAGTTGCTCCGGGCCACCGTCTTTGGCAGCGCCCAGGAGCCTCTGGCCGTGGCGCGCACGGCATACGATGCCCTCATGTCCCAGGGGGCGGCCAGGCTCATAGACGAAAGGAAGACGTGAGAGAAACCCCCTTGTATCGCCCTTTCCAATGCAGGAAGGGGGAGAAGGCATATTTGAATCAGTGTGATGCGCTTCTGGCGCATCACACTGATTCATTAGAAAGTATCTCAAGATGGCTTTTTCACCCCAGTCTGAAGGCTGGGGCATGATGCCGCCCCCT
>JACQUH010000186.1 GCA_016210375.1 Chloroflexota bacterium | reverse complement strand
GAATCATACGAGGGCACACGAGCCAACATGCTCGCCCACCAGCGGGTGCAGGAGAGGGTCATGCAGGAGTTCACCCTCCTGCCCGTGCGATTCGGTACCGTCTCTGGCGGGGCCTCCTCCGAGCAAAACGTCCGAAGACTCCTGGATTCGCGATTCCCGGAGTTCGACCGGCTCCTAAGGGAGGTGGAGGGCAAGGTCGAGATGGGGCTCAAGGCGCTCTGGAAGGACGAGCACGCCATCTTTGAGGAGATAGCCGCCCAGGACGAGGGCATCCGCAGGCTCAGGGACTCGCTGAAAGGAAAGCCCCCCAACGCGACCCACTTTGAGCGGATCCGCCTTGGGGAGATGGTGAAGGCGGCCTTGGAGCGCAAGAGGAAGGCCCAGGCTGCGGCCTTGCTTGCGACCCTTCGACCCATTGCTCACCGCACGGTGGAGAACCCGGTAACCATGGACCGCATGATCGTCAACGCTGCCTTCCTCCTTGACAAGCAACGCGAGGCGGAACTCGACCGCGCCGTGAACCGGCTGGACGAAGAGTTGAGCCAAAGGGTCACGCTCAGGTACGTGGGTCCAGTGCCGCCGTACAACTTCGTGAATGTCATTGTGAACTGGCAGGAACTGTAGCGGAGGGGCTGGTGGGCTTTCTGACGAATCTGGTGGCCCTCCCAGCGCTGGGCGCGCCCAAGCTCGTCCACTGGCTCGCCAAGACCATCGTGGAGGAGGCGGAGCGGGAGTTCCTGGACGAGGGGCGCATTCGCGGCCAGATCCTGGAACTCCAGGAGCGGTATGACGCAGGCGAAGTATCCGAGGACACCTACGACCTCCTTGAACAGGAGCTGCTGCAGACCCTCAAGACCATCCGAGACATCAAGGAGCGGCGGACCCGTGGGGGATAGCCGGAGAAAGGTCCGGACATGGAACTGAAGGCGATCCTGGAGAAGGCGAAGAGCGACCTGGCAGCCGTCACCGGGTTGAAGCCGGTGTCCGTCACCCGTGCCTTCAAGGATGACCAGGGTTGGCACGTCCGCGTGGAGATGATAGAGATGACTCGTATCCCGCCGGCTACCGACGTGCTGGGGGACTATGAGGTGGTCCTGGCGGAGGACGGCACGATGCTGCGCTTCGAGCGCAGGAAGACACGGCTTCGGGGCCAGCCCACGGAGGAAGAGCCCGCGTAGCTCGGGGGGGAGGGATGTCGCACGGGCTGTACGTCTACTGCATCATCGGGACCAGCGAGGCCCGGAACTTCGGCCTCGGCGGAATCGGAGGCCAGAGGGATCCGGTGACCACCATCGCGTACCGGGACCTGAGCGCCGTGGTCAGCCCGGTGTCCACGGACAGGTATACGGTGGGCCGGGAGCCCATGCTGGCCCACGAGCGGGTGATCGAGCGGGTGATGGCCGATTATACCGTGTTGCCCGTCAGGTTCTACACGGTCGCCCCCAACGCGGAGGAGGTGCGGAGCCTGCTCCGCTCCCGATACGCGGAGTTCCAGTTCCTACTCCGCGACTTGGACAACAAGGTCGAGATGGGGCTGAAGGCCTTGTGGAAGAACATGGAGCAGGTGCTCCGCGAGGCCCTTGAGATGACCTCCGCCCTGTCACCACATCCGGAGACCGGCGACAGACGTGAGGCGGCGGCAAGGACCCGCCTCGCGCTGGCGAGCAAGCGGGCGGAGATGGGCGATCTGCTGCTGGGGCCGCTCAGGCCCCTGGCAATGGACACCCGCCTGAACAAGACCTATGGCGACGACATGATCGTGAACGCCGCCTTCCTGGTGGACCGGGGGAGGGAGCGGGAGTTCGACGCTCGCGTAGACCGCCTGGCGACCGCGTACGCGGAATCCATCGTGTTCAAGTACGTGGGGCCGGCCCCCCCGTACAGCTTCGTGAGCATTGTCATCAAGGACGACGTGCCAGCGAGCCAGGACCCAGGGAAGGGAGGGTAGGAGGACATGGACCACCAGTTCGGGCAGATGGCACTCAGCGCTGGCGACCTCATCGACCGGATCCTGGACAAGGGCCTGGTCATCAACGCCGACATCAAGGTCAACCTGGTCGGCGTGGAACTCCTGGACATCAGGATCAGGGCCGCCATTGCCTCCTTCGAGACCGCGGCCAAGTACGGGCTGGAGTTCCCATCCGGGACGAAGCTCCCTGATTGGGCACGCCAAGGGGTCCTGCCTGTGTCCTCCAACGGGGCCTCCCAGGCAGCCGTGGCTGACCGGTGAGGCGAAAGGGGGCGCGACACCTGTGAATGTCGAGATCGAGGAAAAAGACCTGAAGAATGGCGTTCTCGGGCTGGTCGTGGCCCTTGTGGAGATCATCAAGGAAGCCCTGGAGATGCAGGCGTTGAAACGCATGGACCGGGGCAGCCTCACCCCGGGAGAGGTGGAGCGGCTGGGCGAAGCCTTGCTGGAACTGGATGCCGCCATTGCGAAGATCAAGGTGGAGATGGGCATTGAGCAGGCGGTCAAGGCGGTGAGGGACGGCCTGGACCGGGCCGTCCAGGATGTGGTGAACTCCGTCACGGCGCCCCTGGAGTTGTTGGAAGAGCCGGAGGTGAGGCATTGAGCAGCGCGGGCGATGGTCCGCAAGCCTTGGCCGGTTCCTCCAGCGCCGGCTGCCCCGCACAGGACGCCGCGGATTGCCCCTCCTCGCGTGTGCCCAAGTTGGGAGACCCGACTGAGGGTTGCTACGTCTACTGCGTCGGCCGGGCCAAGGAAGAGGGAGCGCTGGGCCTGACAGGGATCGACGGCAAGAAGGTCCGCGCTCTCGGTGTGGGGGATCTCTGCGCGCTGGTCCACGACGGCGCCTCCAAACCCTACAGCAGCCGCGACCCGAAGGTGGTCGCCGACTGGGTGCTGGCCCATCACCACGTCGTTGAGGCAGCCTGGCGGCGGTGGGGCGCCGTCCTTCCCATCACCTTCAACACCATCATCGCCGGCGACGGCGGGAAGGCCCACGAAAACCTGAGACGCTGGTTGCAGGATGAGCGGGAGCGGCTTGAAGGGCGGCTGCACGCCCTCCACAACCTGGCGGAGTACGGCGTCCAGGTATTCTGCGACCCCGGGGTCATCGCCAGAGAGGTTGCGGATGCCAACCCTGAACTCCATGCCCTACGTGAGCGGGCCATTTCGGGCTCTCGAGGCGCGGTCTACCTCTCCCGACGGCAGCTCGAGCGGGCCCTTCAGCGAGACAGCCAGGTCCGGATCTCTCAAGAGGTGGAGGCGTTCTATCGTCGGGTCACGTCCTGCATGGCGCGGGTGCATGTGGAGCCGGTAAAAGACGCCCCCGGCGAGCGGCCCATGGTGATGAACCTTGCTTGCCTTGTCTCGCGGGAACAATACCCAGGGCTGGAGGCAGAGCTCCACCAGATGTCCGCGCGGGAGGGGTTCTCCGTCCGCCTGGTGGGCCCGCTCCCGCCCTACAGCTTCTGCTAAAGGAGAACATGCGGATGGGAGACCCTGTGGCGGCGCCGCCGGCGACGCTGGTGGATCTGTTGGACCGTGTGCTTGACCGTGGGCTCTTGATCAACGCCGATATCGTCATCTGTCTTGCCGGTGTCCCCCTGATCGGCATCACCCTGAGGGCCGCTGTGGCAGGCATGGAGACCATGGTGGAGTACGGCCTCATGCGAGACTGGGACCAGACCATCCGGGCTGGTTCCGCGCGCGTACTCGAAGGGTGTACAGCCGTGGCCTGGGGAGAGACATCCGGTACGCCGGCCCCTCACCTCCAGGCCGGTCTGGAGGACCAATGACCAGGGCCATCGGCATCGACCTGGGTACGTCGTACACAGTGGTCGCCGCTATCCAGGATGGCCGCCCAATGATCATTCCCAACGCCGAAGGCCAGCGCCTCACACCGTCGGTGGTCTGCTTTGTCGACGGGGCCGAACCTCTGGTGGGCGAGGGCGCCAAGCAGCGGGTAGCCACACTCCCGGAAAGATATGTGTCCTCAATCAAGCGGCGCATGGGCTCGGGCTACACGGTGAAGATTGGCCAGCAGGAGTACACGCCGCAAGAAGTCTCCGCGTTCATCCTCCGGAAGGTCAAGGCGGATTCCGAGCGCTTCCTGGGCGAGATCGTGGACCGAGCGGTGATCACCGTGCCGGCGTACTTCAATGACCGCCAGCGCCAGGCAACCAAGGAAGCCGCCGTCCTGGCAGGGCTCGAAGTCCTGCGCATCATCAACGAACCCACGTCCGCTGCTTTGGCCTACGGCATCGACAGGGAGGACGCGCACTCCATCGTGGTCTGGGACCTTGGGGGCGGCACCTTCGACGTGTCCATCCTGGAGTTGGGAGAGGGTATCTTCGAGGTGCGGTCTGTAGCAGGCGATAGCTGGCTTGGCGGAGACGACTGGGACAGCAGGCTGGCGCAGTACCTGGCAACCGCCTACGAGAGGCTCTGCGGGACCGCGTTTCCCAGCAACGCGGCGTCTGGCTACCGGCTGAGGGATCTGGCTGAGAAAGCCAAGAGAGAGCTGTCCTCCCTGCCCGCGACAACGGTGCGGGTGTCACCCGTGGACCGTGCGGACGCCGCGTGCGCCGAGGTTGAGGTCAGCAGACGGCAGCTTGAGGGCATCACGAAGGACCTGCTGGACCGGATGAATGCGCCGACACACCAGGCCCTGGCCGATGCAGGGCTTGCGGCCTGCGGAATAGACAGGGTCATCCTGGTTGGAGGCAGCACCAGGATGCCCGCGGTGCGAGAACTGGCCCGGACGCTCTTCGGCAGGGAGCCGTACCGCTACGTCCAGCCGGACGAGGTGGTCGCCATGGGAGCGGCCATCCAGGTGGGTATGCTCCTGGGCCAGGTTGACAACGCCGTCCTCCTCGACGTCCTCCCCCTTTCCCTGGGTGTGGAGACCCAGGGGGGCCTGATGGCCAAGATCATCTCCAGGAACACGCCAGTACCGGCCACAGGGTCGCGGATCTTCACCACGGCCGCCGACTACCAGACATCGATGGACCTCCATGTCCTCCAGGGGGAACGGGAACTGGCAGCCGAGTGCGTTTCCCTGGGTCACTTTGACCTGAAGGACATACCCCCAGCCCTCAGAGGAGTCGCCAAGGTTGAGGTGACCTTTGCGGTGGACGTGGACGGCCTTGTGCATCTCTCCGCTGAGGAGATCCTGAGCGAGGCTGAGGTGCAGGTCACCGTCGCCTCAACCAAGTCCCTGGACCTCAGCGAGATTGAGTGCCTCGCCGAGGAAGCCCGCGGCAGCGCAACGCAGGACCGGGAGGCCCGGACACAGGTCCAGGCTCGCATCGAGGGAGAGAACACCCTTGCCGCCGCGGAGGGGGCGCTGCGAGAGAGAGCGTGTCCTGGGCTGGAGCCGCAGGCGCAGCGCGTCCGGCAAGCGGCGTTCGAGCTGCGGCAGGCCCTGGCGACCGCTGCCCCCAACCGCGTCAAGGTCCTCTGCCAGGCCCTCCGCGCTGAGATGACGACCCTCGGACGAGGAGAACCCGCTACCCAGGAAGCTTGCCCCCGCTCGTAGGGACCGGCGAGCCCTTCTCCCTCCCGCCTCTCATCGGCCCGTCTTCTCCCGTACGCACTGCCGTCCACCGACGATGGCCCCGGCACGGGTTCGCGACAGCGCCTTGCGCGGCTGCCCGCAACCCCGTTTGGGCCGGCGATGGCCATGTTTACCAGCGACGGCTCCCCTGCGTTGCCAGCCCTCACCCGTCAGGATGACTGGACATGTGTCATCACACCTGATAGTATGTGGGCAATCAGATCAGGGGCTCGAGGAACCGTGGATAGAACGAGGGTGAGAGAGATCAGGAGACGGCTGGAGCTATCGCAGGAGCGCTTCGCCCAACTCCTGGGGGTATCCGTGCAGACGGTGAGGCGCTGGGAACACGGCCTGACCAGGCCTCTCCCGATCATCAGTCTCAGGCTGCGGGAACTGGAGCACCAACTCCAGGAGCAATCACGGAGCGGAGGCCAGACAATGGGAGAACAGGCGAGACGTACGGAAGGCGCCGGAATGGACGTCGGGTTGGGGCTGGGAGGGCTGTTCAAGGGAGTCGGTGGTCTCTTCGATGTTCTTGCCAAGATGGTCGAAGAAGGCCAGGAGGAGACGACACACACGGGCACGGTGCAAGCGGGAGGCGGCAAGGTCCAGGGCGTCTATGGCTTCAGCGTGCGTCTGGGCCTGGGAGGGAAACCGATCGTCGAGCAGTTCGGCAACATCAAAGAGACGCCGTCCGGGGCCCAGGTGGTCGAGACCCGGGAGCCCCTGGTCGACGTTCTGGATGAGGGGGACCGTATCTTGGTGGTTGCCGAGATGCCCGGGATAGAGGAGGAGGACGTCCAGGTAAAGGCGGAGGGAGACATCCTGGAGATCGCGGCCTCCAGCGGACAGAGGCGGTACCACAAGGAGGTGCTGCTCCCTTCGCCGGTTGATCCTGAGAAGGTAACGACCTCGTACCGAAACGGCATCCTGGAGGTGCGGCTGACGAAGGCAGAGGTGGCGGGGATGTAAGTGCGGAGGGATATTGTGGCGATACAGACACAGGAACTTACGGTAGCCGAGGCCCGCCCCAGCGACGTGGGGAGGGGCATGGCGCGCCTCGATCCCAAAGACATGGCGGTCCTGGGAGTGCAGGTGGGTGACGTCATCCTGGTGCGGGGTAAACGGGCAACGCCTGCCAAGGTCATGCCGGCGTACCCCCAGGAGCGCGGCATGGGGACCGTCCAGATCGACGGCATCACGCGGGAAAACGCCCAGGTGGGCCTCGGAGACGGGGTGCAGCTTGAAAAGGTCTCCTCCAGAGGGGCAACAAGGGTGGTGCTGGCGCCGGCCGCGGCCGCGAAGGCCTTCGTCCCAGGTAG
>JACQUH010000185.1 GCA_016210375.1 Chloroflexota bacterium | reverse complement strand
GGTGGGACTCGTCTATGAACAGCAGGAAGTCGTCGGGGAAGTAGTCCAGCAACGTCCAGGGCGTGCTGCCGGCAGGCCGCTGGGCCAGGTGGCGGGAGTAGTTCTCCACGCCGGAGCAGTAGCCGGCCTCCTGGAGCATCTCCAGGTCGTAGCGGGTGCGGGACTCCAGACGCTGGGCCTCCAGGAGCTTGCCCTGGGAGCGAAGGACGCCCAGCCGCTCCTCCATCTCTTCGTTGATGCTCTTGAAGGCGAGCTGGAGCTTCTCCGCCGAGGTCACGAAGTGCTTGGCGGGGAAGATGTCTATCTCGTTTCGCTCAGACACCACCTCGCCGGTGAGGGGGTCCAGCTCGGTGATGCGCTCAACCTCGTCGCCCCAGAACTGGATACGTATGGCGATTTCCTCGTATGCAGGCAGCACCTCCAGGGTATCGCCGCGGATGCGGAACTTGCCGCGGGCGAGGTCAAAGTCGTTGCGCTCGTACTGCATGTTGACAAGCTGGCGGATGAGGGCCTGGCGGCTCTTGCGCTCCCCTTTGCGGACATAGGCCACGAAGCTCTGGTACTCCTCCGGCGAGCCGAGGCCGTAGATGCAGGAGACCGACGCCACGATGAGGACGTCCCGCCGGGTGAGCAGGGCGCGGGTTGCGGCGTGGCGCAGCTTGTCAATCTCCTCGTTGATGTCGGCGTCCTTCTCAATGTAGGTGTCTGTGCGGGGGACGTAGGCCTCCGGCTGGTAGTAGTCGTAGTAGGAGACGAAGTACTCCACGGCGTTGTCTGGGAAGAAGTCCTTGAACTCCGTGGCAAGCTGGGCGGCGAGGGTCTTGTTGGGAGCGAGTACAAGCGTGGGCTTTTGCACGCGCTCCACCACCTTGGCCATGGTGAAGGTCTTGCCCGATCCGGTGACGCCCAGGAGCACCTGCTCGCGCAGGCCGCGCTCCACGCCGGAGACAAGCTTCTCTACCGCCTGGGGCTGGTCGCCCGTCGGCTGGAACTCCGCCACGACGCGGAAGGGGATGTGGGACTGGAGGGTGGTGGTGTAGGTCATTTGAATTGCCTGGTAGCTCTTATCGCAACTCTGGTAGCCGCTCCAAACCTTGTCGAGCAAGCTCTAGCTTCTGGGGGTTCTGCTCAAGCTCTTGCCTAAGCCGTTTCCACGCATCTGCTAAGTCGCGTACCATGCCCGCTACGTTGAGCACAAGCTTGTTGCCTATGATAACGATTGTTGGGTCGCTATCATTATTCGTAATGAAAATCTGAGGATAAGACTGAAGTCCAGCAACATACTGGTGTGTTAGGCCATTACGTAAGGCGTACATGGTGTCTACACCAAGGTACTGACTTGTGTAGCCCTGCCCTAGTAGCCGCACACCTTCTTTAAAACGGCGTTCAACGTTCCCTGCTTGCCCAAGCAAGCCGTTTCGCACTCCACCCAGGAACTCAATACTGTTCATGCATCCAACCGCCACTAGGAAGTTCGCCTTGGCCACTGATGCCATACCCAAGTCGTTCAACTGAAAATCCATGATGTGATCCAACGTTTGTAAGACTACATCGTCTGGCATCATACTCCTCCTTGAGTTCCTGGCAGCTCGTTTTCCGAGACAGAGTCTTGGTTCGTGGACATCGAGCAATGGACTCACATCAGTCCTACCATAGGGATTAATCGCTGGCTGGCGTGGTCGATCTCTAAAAGGAACGTCCCAAGCGTCGTCATTCCAAGGAGTGAAGGCTCATATGGATCGCTGAAGGTGATGGGAATAATGGCCTTCCGTCCTTGTAGCTATACGCACACAGAACCAAGGTCGCGCGTCTCGACTTGCCCGTTGGCCCTGCGCAGCCGCACCCGCCGTTCCCGCCGCACGCCCAGGCGCTCCAGCACCTCGGCGGGCGCGCTGGAGAAGGTCGCGCCCGTGTCCACCTGCGCAAGCAAGACTTCTCGGCGCTGGCCGTCGGCGGAGATGAGGGTGATGCCCTGTCTGAACGTTCCCATGGCGCCTCCTGCTGCGCCATTTTAGCACACCCAAGAGCGTCCCCTTCCTTCTTGCACAGGAGAGGGTCAGGACAGGGTCTATGCTATACTCTGCATAAACTCCCCGTGAGGGCGACGAAATGCGCACCTTCCGCCTGGCTATGGCCCAGATCAACCCCACCGTGGGCGACCTGGAGGGCAACGCCGCCAAGATCATCGCCTACCTGGAGGAGGCGCGCTCCCTGGGCGCGGACCTGGTCGCATTCCCGGAGCTGGCCCTGATTGAACCGTCGCTACCGAAGCATCCCAGGGAACAGGCGCTTATAATGGAAGCAACCCCTGCGCTAACGGGAGACGAACATGCATGCAACGTTTACTGGTGTCTTTAAGCCGGGAGGCAAGGGGTGGATTGCCTCTGTAGAGGAGTTGCCTGGGGCCAATACCCAGGGCACGACCCTCTATGCCCTTTGCTATACTACCCCAAGATATTGTGTAGAAGTCATTGAGGCCCCCGGATGACCTACAACCAACATCGCGGGACCAACAAATCAGTCTTGCAACTGGCCCGCGACAAGGGTCAATACAGGCTCATCACATTCGCAGCGTGCTACGTTGGCAAACATTAGCTCACATATTAAGGAGGCCACATGGACCTGGGCTTTGATGAAGCACAGCTGATGCTCAAGAGTGCCGCCCGCGAGTTTCTTCAGCAGGAGTGCCCTATCACCCTGGTGCGGGCCATGGAGGAAGACCCCCGTGGCTACGCGGCGGAGCTGTGGCGCAAGGTCGCCGACGTGGGCTGGCTGGGCATCCCTTTCCCAGAGCAGTACGCCGGCCAGGGCCTCTCCTTCTTTGACCTGTGCCTGCTCCTTGAGGAGATGGGCCGTGCCCTCCTGCCCGGCCCCTACTTCTCCACCGTCGTCCTGGCAGGCATGAGCATCCTGGAGGCGGGCAGCGAGGAGCAGAAGCGGGCGTACCTGCCCCGCATCGCTCGCGGCGACCTCATCGCCACCCTGGCCCTGACAGAGCCCTCGGCGACATACGAGCCCTCCGGCGTACAGGCTACGGCCACGCCCCGGAGCGACGGCTACCTCCTGAACGGCGTCAAGCTCTTCGTGCCGGACGCCCAGGTCGCGGACCTCCTGGTCGTCGCCGCCCGCACCAGGGCCGCTCCAAACTCTGCCGAAGGCGTCACCCTCTTTCTGGTGGATGCCAGGGCGCCCGGCGTTGCCGTCACGTCCTTGATGACCATCGCCTCGGACAAGCAGGCCGAGGTCACCCTGAAGGACGTGCAGGTGCCTGCCAGCGCCGTGCTGGGAACGGTTGACCAGGGATGGCCGGTCGTATCGCGCATCGTTGAGTTGGCTGCGGTGGGCAAGTGCGCCGAGATGCTGGGCGGCGCCGACCGCGTGCTGGAGATGACGGTGAGCTACGTGAAGGAGCGGGTGCAGTTCGGGCGGCCCATCGGCAGCTTCCAGGCCGTCCAGCACCACTGCGCCAACATGGCCACCGACGTGGAAGGGTGCCGCTACGTCACCTACCAGGCCGCCTGGCGCCTCTCCGAGGGCCAGCCTGCCACCAGGGACGTGGCCATCGCCAAGGCGTGGGTGAGCGACGCCTATCGCCGCGTGTGCGCCCTGAGCCACCAGAGCCACGGCGCCATCGGCTTCACCAAGGAGTACGACCTCCAGCTCTTCACCCGCCGCGCCAAGGCCGCAGAGGTCGCCTATGGCGACGCCGACTACCACCGGGAGCTGGTCGCCCAGGGCATGGGGCTGTAAGACAGGCATAGGGCATAGGGTATAGGATATACGGGCATACGGACAAATTGGCAGAATGTCAGCATGTCCGTATGTCCGTATGTCCGTATGATGTCACCATGCAAGATTGCATCTTCTGCCGGATAGGCCGCGGAGAGATCCCCAGCGACATCCTGTTCAGGGATGAGCGTTGCTTTGTTGTCCGGGACATCCATCCCTTGGCTCCAACCCACCTGCTCATCATCCCCTTCTTGCACATCACCTCCTTGGCCGACATCGGCCCCGGCCAGGAGCCGGCCTTCGGCCACCTGCTGGCTGTGGCCGGAGAGATGGCCCGCCGGGAAGGGGTGGCCCTTAGCGGCTACCGCCTGTCCATCAACCAGGGGCCGGACTCTGGTCAGGGCATCCCCCACGTTCACCTCCACCTGCTGGGCGGCAAGAAGCTGCCGGAGCTGGGCTAGCTCCCCCGCGCATGAGCACTTCCCTTTTATCCCTGAGCACCATCATCCACACCCTTCCTCTGGGCTTGCAGCAGCACCTCTTCCGTGTACGAGGCGTTGCCTTGGAGCTGGCGGAGCGCCATGGCGTGGACGCTGCAAAAGTAGAGGTGGCTGCCCTGGGGCATGACCTGTACCGCGCCATGCCTCCTGACGAAATGCTCGTCCTGGCGCGCCAGTGGCGGCTGGATGTCCACCCCGTGGAGCAGCGTGTCCCCATCCTGCTCCATGGCCCCCTGGCGGCAGAGCGCCTGCGCCGCGACTGCGGCGTAACGGACACGGAGGTGCTGGAGGCGGTGCGCTGGCACTCCACCGGCTGCCCGGGCATGGGCAAAGTAACCCTGGCCGTGTTTCTTGCGGACAAGCTGGACCCCGAAAAGGCCGAAGGCTCGTCCCAACTGCGATGGGTGTCGGAGGTTGCCCGGAAGAGCTTGGAGCGCGCCGCCTTTTTATATCTCTCGGCGGAGATCGCATCGCTGGTGGAGCGCGGCAGCCTGTTGCACCCGGCCTCGGTGGAAGCGCGGAACGATCTTATCGTCAGGCTGGATGCCGCCCGATAGAGTTGACCTTGCCTTTCCCCTTACCACAAGTGTCCTGTCTCAGAAGAACGCAGGATACAGGATAATGGAGGCGCAGTCCCGAAGTGTTGAGACGATTGAGGGTTCGGGGGCATCCCCCAGAATCTTCTTCCCTTTCCCCCAGGGGAAAGGGAAGAAGATTGGTTTGAATCGGTGTGATGCGGCAAGGTCGCATCGCACCGATTCTTTAGAATGTTGCCCCCCTCTCCTCCTGGTGGAGGGGGACAACGGGGAGAGGTCAAGTCTCATTGGCATCATAGTTATTCAAAGACCATTACTCCTGGCTCGCAAGGGAACGAGAGGCGAGAGGGCAGGAATATGAAGAAAGACACCTTTAGACGCGTTGGGCTGCTGGCGCTCATGGCAGCCCTGGCGGCGGGCATTGTGTACCTCTTTTACCAGAGGAACAAGAAGGATCGCACCCCTCGCAGAGCCAAGTAGGGCAGGGCGGAAGGCGAGTGCCGGGCCCAAGGGCCAGGCGTCGCGAGAAGCAGATGCCTGGTGCTTTCAGCTTTGGGGCGTCGCCACCCAGATCATCTCCGTGCTCTCCTCGTCCAGCTCCTGGCGGGCAAAGCCACCGTAGACTTCCTGCACCTGGTAACCGCAGGCTGCCAGCAGGTGTCCCATCTCAAAGCGGTAGATGTACCGTAGCTGGTACTCCACGTGAGCCGTGCGCACCAGCACGCCCTCCCCGTCCAGTTCCTCAATGATGCTTCGCGCGGAGATGACCTGGTTGAAGGTATCGTAGCTGTTCTGCTCGCCCAAGAGCAGCCTGTGCCCCGTCGCCGGGTCCACCCGTTCCCGTCCGTACACCCGCACCCCGGGTTCGCGAAGGATGCGCTCCACGTCCGGTACGAAGAGGTCAATGATCAGCCGTCCCTCGGGGGCCAGGTGCTCCTTGATGCACGCCAGCGCCTGGCTCTGGTCGGCAACGGACAGGAGCATCTGGAAGGAGCGAAAGGGGATGATGGCCAGGGAGAACTGCCGGCCAAGGGAGAAGCGACGCATGTCACCCCTGACGAACCTGAGCCGGTCAGGGGCGAGCTTGAGGCGACGGGCCTTGGCCCGGGCGATGCGCAGCATCCGGAGAGAGCTGTCCAGGCCCACTACTGGCGCGCCTGCCTGGGCGATGGGGAGGGTCACCCGTCCGGTGCCACTGGCCAGCTCCAGCACAGGCCCGCCGCAGGCCTGGGCCTCCTCCACCCAAAAGGCGATGTCCTCCGTCTGGCTGTGGACAGCGTCATACAGGTCGGCCCAGGCATCACCGTAGGTAGACATGTTGCTCCTCAGTAGCTACCTCAAGACGGCCTCTGTACCCGAGCCTGAAGGGCACTGACGAAGGGGTTTGACGCCCGTTCTGACCTCTCCCCCTGTGGTCCCCTTCTCCGCAACGGAGAGGGGGACGGTGGTCTGAAGAATCGGTGTGATGCGGCTCTGCCGCATCACACCGATTCAAACCAATCTTCTCCCCCTTCCCGCATCGGGAAGGGGGAGCCAGAGGGGGTTAGGTCGTCTAGTTAATGAACATCAGCCTGGCGTGGAAGGCCTTTACCTCCTGGGTTAAGCGCAGGCCCGGGCCTCCGGAGCCAATAATGGCAATCCGTTTCATGGCCAAGGGCATTGCATGGCCCCCCTACTCTCGGGCGAGCCCCTGGAGGGCCTGGCGGACCTGCTCCTCCAGAGGCAGGCCGGCCACGTCCTTCAGCGAGGCGGCGGCGCGCTGGGCCTCCCCCACGGAGTAGCCCAGGGCTTGCAAGGCTGCCATGACATCGGCGTTGGCATCCATGGGGGTGACGCCCTCGGCCTCCCACTCCTTCTGGAGCCTGGCCTGGAGGTCCAGAACAATGCGCCCCGCCGTGCGCTTGCCGACCCCACGGACGGAGGAGAGCAGGTCTGCGTTGCCGGAGACGATGGCCACGGCGGCCTCGTCCGGCGAGAAGGCGGAGAGGATGGCCAGCGCCAGCCGTGGTCCGACGCCGCTGACGGCCAGGAGGGCGTCAAAGAGGCGCTTGCCCTGAGGCGTCGGGAAACCGTACAGGCTTGGCTCCTCGTCCCGGACGAGGAGCGTGGTGTGCAGGGTGACCTCCTGGCCCACCGCGCCCAGGGTCTCGGCCACGGAAGCGGGGACCGACACCTGGAAGCCAACGCCCCCCACGGCGACGACGGCGTGGTCGTTGCCCAGTGAGACCAGGATGCCGCGCAGGAAGGCGATCATGAAACGATGCTCTCTACCTGGACGGCCTGGAGGTGGCACAGGGCCACGGCCATGGCGTCGGAGGCGTCGCTGGGCAAGAGAGGCTGCGTCATGCCCAGGTGAAGGATGATGGCGCGCTGTACCTGCTCCTTGGTGGCCGCGCCGTGGCCCGTGGTGGCCAGCTTCACCTTCCTGGGCGGGTAGCCGGCCACGGCGATGCCCAGATGGGCGGCGGCCACCAGGGCCAGCCCCTGCGCCTGGCCGATGGCCATGGCGGTGCGGGCGTTCTTGGAAACGAAGGGCTCTTCAATGGCGACCCAGTCAGGGTGGTACGCCTCCAGGGTCTCCAGCAAGCGGGTGTACAGGGTGTGCAGGCGCAGGCCCAGGGCGTCGCCTGCTGGGGCGATCAGAGCGCCCCAGGCCAGGGGGTGAAGGTCATCCTGCTGCGCCTCCAGGACGGCGTAGCCCATCCTGAGTGTGCCGGGGTCAATGCCCATGATGCGGATGGAGGCCACTCTTCACCTGGGTCACTGTTGTGGACTTGGAATGCTTTATGCCCGTGGCTACCCATGCCCGAAGGGCTGAGTGCGGTTCAGGCACACCCTGAGGAGATCTGCGGCTTCAAGCCGTACCCTGATAGCCATCAACCAAATTCTAGTGCTGCTGAGGTTCTGACCTCTCCCCCTCTTATCCCTCTCTCCGCAACGGAGAGGGGGATGTTCTTCTCGTGAGTATCTGATCACGGCAAGGCCGTGTTCAGATACTCACGTTTATTGGCTCCCCTTTCCCCCATGGGGAAGGGGAGCCAGAGGGGGCTAGGTGTCTTGGTAACTATCTCAAGACGGCTTTCTGCACCTCAGCCTTCAGGCTGAGGAATGAAGCCGCCCCCTTATGGTCATTGAACAATTACAATGCCAATGAGACCCGACCTCTCCCCCTGTGGTCCCCCTCTCCTCCCAGGAGAGGGGGACGATATTCTGAGGAATCGGTGTGATGCGGCCCTGCCGCATCACACCGATTCAAACCAATCTTCTCCCCCTTCCCGTGCGGGAAGGGGGAGCCAGAGGGGGTTAGGTCGGAACCGAATTGGCAGGTTGTTCTG
>JACQUH010000215.1 GCA_016210375.1 Chloroflexota bacterium | reverse complement strand
GGGGACTACAGGGGGAGAGGTCAGGACCACAGCGGCACGAGTGTTTAGTTAAAGACCATCTGGGGGCGGTACAGAAGAGTTCTGAGATAGTTTCTAAGCCGAAGCCCTGATCACAGCGATTCCCAAGAGTCCACCCCTCTATACCCTTGCCCTACGATCCCTGGGAGTTTTGGGTGATGGCAGCGCAGCCTCGCCTCGCCGATAATGAGGCAAGGAAGGGGGACTCGCGGTTCCTGTTGCTTTTCGTTGGAGCTACTGCACCCCGAAGGAAGCGGGGTGACGCCGCCCCGTTTTGGTCATTAATAAGTTAGCCTATCCCAGCTCAGGCAAGTGCTTCACCCTCACCCCATTCGCTTCGCTCAGGGCAAGCTCTCACACAACTATCCAAGGGGCGGGGTGGAGGAGCGATTGAAGCGCCTTTCCAACAGCAACGCTTCTTGGTTCATGACCATCACGGGGCGGCGGAGCTCTACGTTAGCAACGGCCCCGAACTTGAAATGGCTCCTAAGGTAGTCAGCACCCTGCTTGCCCTCGGCCCGTTGCGCCCTTCTCTCGTCGCGCGGCTGGGAAGGCTCGCCCGGGAGCAGTCCGGTGGCCTGATGGTGGAGACAACCATAGCGGTGGCCATCTTCGTCCTCGCGGGAGGGGCCACAATGACTGGACTGTCCATGACCCACCGGTCGGGCGCCACGATCAGGGAGCAGTCCCTGGCGGAAAACATCGCCAGAAACCAGATGGAGTCCATCTTCAACTTGCCGTACCAGGCCCCCCCTTCCACGTATCCCTCCGTCGCCACGCCGCCCGGCTATAGCGTGGCCGCGCTGGCAGAGTCGCACGTGGAGGGCGACGTGAATATTGAAAAGGTGACCATAACTGTGGCTCACGCCGGCGCAGGCGTCCTTGTCCTGGAAACACTGAGGGTTAGGTAGGGGTGAGGAGGATGAACTTCGCTATTGTCCTGTGCCAGAGATTCGTTGCATTAACGGATTGGCATGGACTTGTCAGGCTGAACCCTTCGGCTTCGCTCAGGATAAACTCCGTGAAGCATCTGGGGCGGTGGGAGACCCCTCCCCAGATTCTTCGCTGCGATCAGAATGACTTTTGTAACGATGTTTGGATTCAGCACACTAGCGGTACCCCCAAAGGCGCCTCCGGGTTCACCCTGGTAGAGGTACTGATTGCCGTCGGCGTGTTCACGACCATAGCGGCCCTGGTGTCTAGCGGCGTGTTCCAGGTGCTCTCTCTCCAGCGGTCCTGGCAGGACAACGCCATGGCCACCAAGGATTGGCGCCACTCGGAGAGCTGGTTTGCCCGGGACGCTCTCAACGCCCAGACCACCGACCTCGCGGACGGCGCCCCACCGGCAGGCAGCGTCACGTTGGCATGGGTGGACAGCAGCAACGAGGCCCACACCGCCGCCTACAGCCTCTCGGGAAGCAGCCTGGAACGGGACCTGGACGGCGTGACGATAGAGGTTGCGCGGCGGGTCGTCTCCGCAGAGTTCTCCCGCTCTGGGAAGGTCGTAACCCTGCGGTTGGAGGTCCGGGCCAAGGCAGACACCACAGAGGTTACGACCCTTCAGACCTACCTGAGGATGCTGCAATGAAGCGACATCTCTGGCGCGGACAGCAGGGGACGGCACTCCCTCTGGCCATCGCCTTCATCGCCCTGGCCGTCCCCATCGTTACCGCTGCGCTGGGCCTCGCGAGCGCCCTGAGCTCGGACTCCCGGGTCAAGACCGGCATCCTCAAGAGCCAGTACTGCGTCATGGGCGCCGACCAGTATGCCCTCTACCGGCTGGCCTACGAGGTGGGTTACGCCGTGGGGCTGGTGATTGGGGTCCCCAGCACCTCCACTGTCGCCCTGGATAGCCAGGAGTGCACGGTAACAGTGATGAAGCTTTCGGAACCGAACATGTCCCCCCCTCCTCCCCCGGCGGACAACAGCCGGAGGTTCCAGACCACGAAGACGGTCCTGCCCACCACGGCCTTGCCAGGGGTTCTGACGACCTTCACCTATACGATTCTGGCGGAGAACCGGGACGACCAGGAGGAGAACCTGCAAAAGATCCACGACTCCTTGCCGCCGGGGTTCAGCTATGTCCCAGGCTCCACCCTGCTGGTTGATCCCGATAGCGGGCCCTACACGAGTGACCCATCCGTAGCCGGCCAGGAGCTTACCTGGAACCTGTCGTCCCTTGGCATACGGCTCCAACCCGGCGAGTCCCGCACGCTGGTGTTCCGCGCCCAGGCCAGCGTCGGCGCGGGCAACTATTGCAATGAGGCCTGGGTGGAGCCGGGAGGGAAGAAAACAGCTTCGCCCAAGACCCCAGCGGTCGTTGTCGTCGTGGGATCGCCCTCCACCAACCTCTGCGAGGGACCCGCGACCAAGCTCACGAAGGCCGTAACGCCCGCTGTCCAGTCCGCCAACTCTCCGACGACCTTCACCTACACCATCACCATAGAGAGCCTCGGGACGGCAGTCCTTCACCTGAGCCTGCTCCGGGACCTCCTGCCCGCAGGCTTTCTCTACGCGCCTGCCTCCACATCGGGCGACATGACCTCCGCAGACCCGGCGACCACCCTCTTCCAGGGGAGACAGCGGCTGGACTGGGCCTTCAGCCCAACCTACGAGGTCCAGCCAGGAGAGATCAGGACGCTCACCTTCCAGGCCCAGGCCACCCTGGTGTCGGGCGACTACTACAACGACGTGTGGGCGACCTTTGACGAGATCTCCGATGCGGTCTACTCGTGGCCCACCGCGCTGGTGCAGGTCATGGGCGTCTTCCAGACCGAGGCCACGGACGGCAGGAGCACCGTCTCCTCCGAGGTCTGGATTGGGGACAGCTCCTACGCCATCGCGCAATGGAACATCTCACGATGATGGGGAGACGCCAGCGTCGCCCGGCCAATGCCCCACGCGCAGAAGCTCCTTGCCAGGCAGAATTGTAGTGGATAGCTGGGCGCGGCTCCGCCGCGCCCAGCTATCCACATTTACTATCTTCCCCTTCCCTTGGGGGTCTGAAGAATCGGGTGTGATGCGGCTTTGCCGCATCACACCCGATTCTTCATATTACTGTCCCCCTCTCCTAAAGGGAGAGGGGGACTACAGGGGGAGAGGTGAGAACCACAGCGGCACGTGTATTGAGTTAATGACCTTCGGGGGGCGGCGCCAAGCGACTATTGAGATACTTACGAAGCGTTAGAAGCACCGCACTAGCCGCTGGAGAAGGTGAACTCGTCCACGACGATGGATTCCGAGCCGAGCCATGCCGTGGACTCGGCGGTGCTCTTATCGTCCTCTGCGGTGATCTGGAACACCCCCATCACCTGGACCCTGGCGGTGGGCCACGAGTAGAGGTCGTAGTTGAGACCGCTGACGGTGGCGGAGACCTCGTTCCAGTAGTCGTTGGAGGCCACAGTGGCGGTGGCCTGGAAGGAGAGGGTCGCGGTTCCACCAGGGGCGACGGTCCCGATGGGGTTGGCGCTCCAGGTAAGCTGCTGCTGGTTGCCGTTCTTCAGCACGATGGCCGGGTTTGCCGTGGTGAGACCCGTGCTGGACCCGGTCACGTAGTTGAAGCCGGCGGGCATGAGGTCAACGATCTTGCTCACGGCCACCGAGGCCGTGCCGGTGCTGGTGAAGGTGATGGTGTAGGTGAATGTGTTCGGCTGGTTGGAAGGCACAACGGAGGGGCTCACCGACTTGGTCAAGGTGATAGCAGTCCCCGGGCACAGGGTGCTGGCAGGGGAGCCCACCACGATCTTGGCCGTCAGGCCCGACCGGGTCTTGTCTCCCCCCGGCGCTACCCAGACGTCGTTGCAGTAGACCCCCTGGGCCAGCGTCCCCCTCATGGAAAACTGGAGGAGCTTGGTGCTGAAGGGGTCCAGGGTCTTCTCCGCATCGGTCAGCGACCACTTCAGGTCCCCGGACACCAATGTGGGATTGGACGTGGTGATGCCGCTGGTGGAACCGGTAACATAGCTCAGCCCGGTGGGAAAATCGTCCTGAATGGAGTTGACCGTCTTTGTATTCGGCGTCATGTTGCTGAGAAGGGCCTGGTAGACGTAGGTGGTGTCGGCGCCCGGGGAGGCCGTCGCAGGGAACACGCTCTTGCTGATGGAGAAGGAGCGATTGGTCAACCCGCCGGGGACCTGGGGGGGAGGAGGTGGGTTGGATTCCTTGGTGACAGTCACCGTCACTGGAATATCGTTCAGCGTGATGACGGAGCTCACCGGGATGCCGAGGGGCAAGGAGTCCGCGTACCCAGCCTCGTACTGCAGGCGGTACAGGGCATACTGATTGCCCCCCAGGGTTGCATAAGAGCTTTTGACCAGCCGAGTCTTCACCCGGGAGTCCATGCTCAGGGTGCTGGCGTATTGCAGGGCAACGGTGACCAGGGGGACGGCCAGGACCATGAACCCCAGGAGCATGATCATGGCCATCCCCGCTTGACTCCGCGCCAGCCGTCGGATCACTGGAGCATCCCTCCATAGGCGTCCAAGGTCTTTGTCTCCGTCGCGCCCCGGGAGGCGTTGACGGCGAGGGCGAACCGCAGTGTCTTTCCGGTCCGGGAGAAGCCTGCGGAGCTGACGTCACGGGCCACCGTGATCGCCTGGCCATCGTAGGTCCTCTTCAGCTCCCCGGCCACAACGCCGTAGCTGACGGTATGGGGCGCGCCGTCGGTGTCAGTCCAACTCAGGGTGACGGAGGCTTCGGCCGGCGCACCATCGGCCACGGTGGCGGTCTGCGTGTTGATGACGTCGCGAGCGAACCAACTGCCTGCATGGCGCAGGTCCTTCGTGACGCTAATGTCCTTGAACCAGTAGCGCTCCGTGCTGAGTGCCTGGAAGATCGCCGACCCCATGATGCTCGTGGTGATTCCCAGGATGGCAACGGCCAGCAGCATCTCTACCAGGGTCACGCCCCGAGACGACTTGTGGACCGCAGGGAGACCGGCCTTCAGAACGCGCATCACCGCTTCCTCAGCGTTTCTAGAACGAACTGCTGCCCGCCGTCGTAGGTCACGGTCACCAGCACCAGCTCTACGTTGGTGTCAGCCAACACGTACTCCTGCAAGTCGCAGGTCAGCGTGTACCCCGCCGGAACGCTTACCGTTGGGCAAGGCGAAAGGGGGTCCAGGTAGGAAAGACCGGAGTAGTACGCCATCTGGTTCCGGGCGATGTTCTCCAGGGTAGCCTGGGCCTCCGTCGCTGCCCCAGACCGGTGGGTTGTGCTGAGTCCGGCCAGCGTCAGCGATCCGACGAGGCCGAACAGGAGCACGGCAATAATTGCCTCCAGGAGGACGGTGCCCCGCTGGCCCCGCACTCCTCCCATGCCCCGCCGGAGCCATCCCCGGAAGGCGCGGAGAGTGGGATGCCGCCTCACGTTCATG
The DNA here is from genome assembly GCA_016210375.1 of Chloroflexota bacterium. Taxonomy (GTDB): domain Bacteria; phylum Chloroflexota; class Dehalococcoidia; order Lucifugimonadales; family JACPCL1; genus JACPCL1. The sequence continues at coordinate 1,259 of JACQUH010000215.1, read as the reverse complement.
GGTTGTCCCTCGTAGTCTGGCAGGTCCAGCGAGAAGAAACGACCTGTGCCTCTATCCTATGCCACCCCACCTCTGGTTGCAGCGTCCATAGGTCACAGCGGGCATGGGCCTTTTGTCCCAATTTCTTGCGTCCGGCCTCTCCACGCCTGGCGTCTGCCCTCATCTCAACCCCGCCTTCTCACCTCGTGGCCGCCGAACTGCTGGCGTAGCGCCGAGAGGAGCCGCGCGCCGAAGGGCTGCGCCTGCCGCGAGCGGAAGCGCGCCTGCAAGGAGAGGGCCATGACCGGCGCAGGCACCGCCAGGTCCACCGACTCCTGGACGGCCCAGCGGCCCTCTCCGGTATCCTCCACGTAGGCCTCCAGGCTGGTCAGCTCCGGGTCTTTGCGCAGGGCATCCGAAGCCAGGTCCAGCAGCCAGGATCTCACCACGCTGCCGTGACGCCAGATCTCCGCGACCTGAGGCAGGTCAAGGTGAAACTCCTCCTTGGCTTGCATCAGCTCAAATCCCTCGGCGTAGGCTTGCATCATGCCGTACTCCACGGCGTTGTGCACCATCTTGACGAAATGCCCTGCCCCCGCAGGGCCCACGTACCCGTAACCCCTGTCTGGCCCGGGGGCCAGGGTCTGGAACAGCGGCTCCAGACGGCGGAAGGCCGCAGGGTCGCCGCCGACCATCAGGCTGTAGCCCTCCTTCAGGCCCCAGACGCCGCCGCTGGTGCCAGCGTCAAGAAAAGCGATGCCCCGCTCCTTGAGGGCAGCGGCGCGGCGCATGCTCTCCTTGTAGTAGGTGTTGCCGCCGTCTATGACCGCATCGCCGGGGGAAAGGAGGCGGGCCAGGGCACTGACCGTGGTCTCCGTAGGCTCCCCGGAAGGCACCATGACCCACACGGCCCTGGGCGCTGCCAGCCTGGCTACCAGGTCCTCCAGGGAAGTGGCCGCCGCCGCTCCCAGGGAGGCCAGGGCCTGCACCGCGGTGGCGCTGACATCGTAGGCAACGACTCTGTGCCCTCCCAGGAGCAGACGCTGGGCCATATTGCCGCCCATACGCCCCAGGCCAACCATGCCAATTTCCATTGCAGTGCACCTCGGTAATCAGGTTTGAAGAATCCTTGTGATGCGGCCTTGCCGCATCACAAGGATTCAAATGTATCTTCTCCCCCTTCCCGATGCGGGTAGGGGAGGCTACGGTCCCACTCTCCCTTGGGAGAGGGGGAGGTTACTATTGTGAGAATCTGGGCACGGCTCTGCCGTGCCCAGATT
>JACQUH010000199.1 GCA_016210375.1 Chloroflexota bacterium | reverse complement strand
GCGTCCAGCCGCCCAAGTTCATTATCGTGCAGTGGCGCGGCGACCCGGCGGACCCCGCCAACAACATCGCCCTGTGCGGCAAGGGCATCACCTTTGACTCCGGCGGCATCAACATCAAGACCGGCGACAACATGGGCAATATGAAGGGCGATATGGCCGCCGGGGCGGCGGTCATCGGCGCCATGAAAGCTATCGCGGCCCTGAAGCCGCGCATCAACGTCATGGGCCTGGTGCCCGCCACGGAGAACATGCCCGGCGGCTCGGCCATGCGCCCCGCCGACGTAGTGCGCGCCATGTCGGGCAAGAGCATTGAGGTTGACAACACCGACGCCGAGGGCCGCCTGGTGCTGGCCGACGCCCTGAGCTACGCCGTCCAGCACGGGGCCAGGCGCATCGTGGACGCCGGCACCCTGACCGGCACGCCCTTCGGGAACGCCGCCGCCGCTATCATGGGCACAGACCAGGAGTTGGTGGACCGGGTCATCAAGGCTGGCGAAGCTGCGGGCGAGCGCTTCTGGCAACTGCCCCTGTACGACGAGCTGCGGGAGCAGATCCGCAGCGACATCGCCGACATCAAGAACACCGGCGGGCGCGGCGCGGGCAGCATCGCCGCCGCCAACTTCATCCGGGAATTCGCTGGCGAAGCCGCCTGGGCCCACCTGGACATCGCCAGCATGGCCCGCACCGACCGCGATAGCGGCTACCTGGTCAAGGGCCACACCGGTGTGCCGGTGCGGACGCTGGTGAACCTGGTGGAGGAGCTGGGGAGGGGATAGACGAGGGCTGCGCCCAGAGCGATCGTGGAGACGTCCTAGGAGGCGGCTCTGCGCCGTGTGCAACGAGAGGCTTGCCCAACGTGGTGGGCCTGTTCTATTATTGACGTAAAAGGGAGGCGAGCCATGGAGAAGCGCGACTGGTTGCTCCTGATCATAGGGTCTGAAATCCAACCCATTCAAGTCCAAAAGGCTCTATTCAAGCTCGCCAAGGAAGCTGGCGTGCCTCCAGCCGAAGCGTATGAGTTTACTCCGTACAACTGGGGACCCTGTAGCTTCGAGATATACGATGACTTGCAAGCATTGCGGGAGGAAGGGCTGATAGAGGCAGTGCCCACTGCTCGAGGATGGAGTGTCTATCGTACGACAAAAGAAGGTTGCCGTTTGGCAAGTGCGTTGCGGGGCAATGCCGACCTCGCAATGCTCCAGCGCGTGGATACGCTCAGGGAATGGGTCACAACTCGTCCTTTCGAGCAACTCCTCAAAGACGTATACAGGGATTATCCAGAATACGCCACTCAAAGCATGTTCGTGGAGCGCTAAGGAATGCCCGCGTCAACGACCGTTATTACCGCCCTGAAGTTTCAGGGCGGTGTTATTTTGGGTTCTGACTCTCAGGCTACCGATACGGTGGCTGAGGTCAGATGGACAGTGGAGAAGGCCATTCAAGTAAAGCAATACTCATTAGTCATAAGTATGAGTGGTTCTCTGGGCATGGCAAATCGTGTGAAGGACAGCATAGTGAATGACGAGTGGCACTCCAACATGTTTCGCAAGCGTGATCTGGTTCGGGATGCCATTGATAGAGGATTCAAGAAGATATACAAAGAAATCGCTGATCGTAATCGTCCGACGATTCCCCTCTGGGGACTGTCTGCGTTCTGGGCGGAAGGGTCTCCCCACATTCTGGAACATGAACTGTCTGGCGACTGTTCATACCATGACTACTTCCACGCGATTGGCAGTGGTAGTAAGACAGCCTATGCGATATACCGGACCCTGGGAGGCAAAAACCTAGCCGGCCTGAATCAGCAGAAATGTATCCAAGTTACACTGCGAATACTGCGCACTTGCATCGGGGTTGAACCAATGGGCGTGGGTGAGCCGTTGGTGCTTTGGGTGGTAGGCGAGGCAGGTGCTAAGAAACTGTCTGACGACCAAATTCAGGCGGAACTCCAATCAATAGATGCCTGGGAAGAACGAGAGCGCCGATTGTTCTTCACGTCATAGGGAATACATGCACTGCGTGGATCCTTCCTCATGTCCTTTGAAGACGCCATCCGGCAGCTCAACCAGTGGAAGAAGCAGGGCGTGCTGCGGGACTATGTCCTCTTCGGCGCGGTGGCGGCCACTGCGTACATGGAACCCGTGTTCACGGAAGACCTAGACGTCATTATCCTCGTGGACACCGACGCCGAATACCTGGACACCTTCCGAAAGGTGGCACAGCTAGCCCAGGGCCAGGAGGGCATGCACTACCTTATCGGCGGCGTCCCAGTGCAACTGTTCCCTACTACAAGCCAGCCGCTCTACCGTGATACCCTGGAGACGGCGCAGAAGACGTCTATTGGTGACGTGCGCGTGAAAGTCCCGTCCCGCGGACATCTCATATTGCTCTACCTTCAGGCCTTCCGGGCCAAAGACCACTTTCGTATCCTTCAGCTCCTGGAACATGCAGACGAAGGCAAGCTCAACGCCCTGCTGGAGCGCTTTGATGACCAGGCCAAAACCCTTGCCGCCAGACTCCAAAACCTACGCCGAGCTGGCCTACCGTGAGAAGGAGGCCCTGCGCAAGAGGCGCGCCCGCATGAGCTTCAAGCGCAAGCTGGAGGTGCTGGACCGCCTGCGGGAGGAGGCGAAACGTTTGCCAAAGCTGGAGGAGCAGAATGGCTCACCTTGAGGCGGTTCGTCGCGGCCACTGCTATAGATGTACTGCCTCAACTGAGACACCGGCCTCGGGACTGAGGGTTACCAAGGCGGCTGTTCTGTTCCGGGCGCCAGAGGGAGCGCCAGAGTAATAGGCAGGTGGGCCGCCACAGGTGACATCGCGAAAACTGTGGACGTGGCCGAGAGCAACGTAGTCACAATCGGCGGTAGCCAGCTCCCCTCGCGTAATAGGGGAGGAGCGCCCTGCGGCCGCCGCGCCTTCAATAACCAGGCCATGAGCCATAGCCACGTACCATCCTTCTTGGGGCCGCTGCGCCAGGCCCTCCAACGGTCTGAAGGATGGGGAATGCTCATATACTGGCCTCCCCCACACTGAAAGCCCCAAAGAATCCACGCTCGCTAGCTCGCCCTCACGCCTGAGTAAGACCTGAACGCGGCCCGTCAACCGGTGTTGGGAGAAAAGAGGGGAGGTTAGGGCTGTGTCATGGTTGCCTGGCACCACAATGACGGGCACCCGCAGGCTCTGGAGGACACGAAATGTGTGGGAAACCGTCTCGGGCGAAACGGTCAGCGCGTCAAAGAGGTCGCCTGCTATGAGGAGAGCGTCAACTGGAAGGCGGTCCAAGGCGTCCTGCACAGCTTGCAGTCCTTGGAGGCCCGCCTCGGGCGAAGCATCGCTGCCGAGATGCAGGTCGGCAGCGTGGAGAAGGCGCAGCGTGTTCCGGCTACTGTGTGAATTGATGGCTGTTGTCCTTGTGCAAGACGTGGGGAATGGGTGGGCAAGTCGCGAGGGTCCTACCAGATGTGCCTTCTTGCGGCGCGAAGAGAGTCAGGCCGGTAGACCTCTGCCATGAAAGGAGGAGGGTTGAGGATGGCGTGTACAAAGAACTCATGAACCGCTGGTTTGTCTCCCCAACCCGATGCTGCCAAACGTGGTACTTTGGGACTCCCCTTATTATGCACACGCGCAGTTTGGATGCAAGGGGTCATGCGTCTGGCCCGTAGCCCGCAGGGGTGAGACGCTACCCTGCCCCACGACCGTTCCTCATGAGAAGACGCCGCTTACGAGGCAACCATCGCCCGGGCCTTGTCCCGGTGCTGGCGGTAGCGCTCGTCGTTGGAGAGGATACGCTTGCGCATGCGCAGAGTCCTGGGCGTTACCTCCAGCACCTCGTCCTCGGCAACGAAGTCCAGGGCCTCCTCCAGGCTCATGAGGAGCGCGGGCGTCAGCTTGATGGCGATGTCCGAGGTGGAGGAGCGGATGTTGGTCATCTTCTTCTCCTTGCAGACGTTCACCACCATGTCGTTGTCGCGGGAGTGCACCCCCACTAGCATCCCTTCGTATACGGGCGTTGCCGGCTCCACAAAGGTAATGCCCCGTTCCTGGGCATTGTTCAGGCCGTAGGTGACCGCTATGCCCGTCTCGGCTGCCACCATGACGCCGGAGCGCGTCTTTTTCACCTCGCCACGGTAGGGCTCATACCCGGTGAAGACGCTGTTCATTACCCCGTCGCCATGGGTGGCTTTCAGGAAGAAGCTGCGGAAGCCGATGAGGCCGCGGGTAGGTATCTTGAACTCCATGTGGGTCCGGCCCTGGCTCTCGCTCCGCATATCGGTCATCTGGGCCAAACGCGAAGCGAGGTTCTCGGTGACCACTCCGATGGACTCTTCCGGCGTGTCCAGGAGCACCAGCTCGTACGGCTCCATCTTCTGCCCGTCCACCACCTTCACAATGGCCTCCGGGCGGGACACCTCAATCTCGGAACCTTCCCGGCGGATGGTCTCAATGAGGATGGCCAGATGCAGCTCTCCCCGTCCCGAGGCCAGGAAGACCTCCGGGCTGTCGGTGTCCTGGACCCGCAGGCTCACGTTGGTCTGAAGCTCCGCCTTCAAGCGGTCGCGGAGCTGGCGCGAGGTAAGGGGGCGGCCCTCCCTGCCAGCGAAGGGCGAGGTGTTGACGCCAAAGGTCATCTGCACTGTCGGCTCGCCAATGTCTATGCCAGGCAGGGCCTCCGGCTGGTTTGCTGAGGCAATGGTGTCGCTGATGGCGGCGACCTCCAGGCCAGCCAGGGCCACGATCTCTCCGGCTTCGGCCCCCGGCGTCTCCTTGCGGGTCAGTCCGTCAAAGATGTAGACACGGGTAATCCGATGAAGCGTTGTCGCACCGTCCCGCTGTACGCGGGCCACCACGTCACCAACGGAAACTTTGCCACGGGCGATGCGCCCCACGGCAATCTGCCCCAGGTGGCTATCGTAGTCCAGGGCCGCCACCAGGAGCTGGAGGCCGCCGTTGGGATCACCTTGCGGAGGGGAGATGTGCTTCAGAATGGCGTCCAGGAGCGGCGCCATGCTCCGGGGTTCGTCCTTCAGCCCTGCCAAAGCATAGCCGTTCTTAGCGGAGGCGTAGAGGATGGGGAAGTCCAACTGCTCTGGGTCTGTGGCCAGCTCCAGAAACAGGTCCTGGACCAGCTCCGCGACCTGGAGGGGCCGGGCGAAGGGCCGGTCAATCTTATTGATCACCACGATGGGCTTCAAGTGCTTCTGGACGGCGTGCTGCAAGACGAAGCGGGTCTGGGGCATGGGGCCGTCCACGGCGTCTACCACCAGCAGGCAGCCGTCGGCCATGTTCAGCACCCGTTCCACCTCGCCGCTGAAGTCGGCGTGGCCAGGGGTGTCAATAACGTTGATCTTCACGCCCAGGTAGGTGATAGCGGTGTTCTTGGCCAGGATGGTGATGCCCCGCTCCCGCTCCAGGACGTTCATGTCCATGATGAACTCGCCCACCTGCTGGTTCTCCCGGAAGACGTGGCTCTGCTTCAGCAAGGCGTCCACGAGGGTAGTCTTGCCGTGGTCAACGTGGGCTATGATGGCGATGTTCCGGATATTCTGTGGCATACCTACTTGGACCTTCAAGAGTAAGGAAAAAAGCTGGCCCAACGGCCAGCCACAGACCATTATAGCAGATTGCCAGGATTCTGGGCGGAGGACCCCGGCAGGGGACCTGTTTGCTCGTAGGTGGTATTCAATCCCCTGACTGATGGTCATTTACAAATACAAAATGATCCGCCAATTGGGTTCCGACCTAACCCCCTCTGACTTCCTCCTTCGCTCCGCTCAAGAGCTTGCCCTGAGCGTAGAGAAGGGACAGGTTCTTCCCGCACGGGAAGGGGGAGAGGATTGGTTTGAATCGGTGTGATGCGGCAGAGCCGCATCACACCGATT
>JACQUH010000192.1 GCA_016210375.1 Chloroflexota bacterium | reverse complement strand
GGGGGAGAGGTCGGGTCTCAATGGCATTATCATTGTTCAAAGAACATTAGTCGGGAGTTAGATGAACTCGGAACCTGGCACTTTAGTGCCAGGGGACCGTGCAGACCACCCGAAGGCAAACGAAACCCGCTACCGGCCCCCTCTATGGCGCTGGCCCCTCTACGCCAGCGGTGGAAAGGCGGCTTCCCAGGCGCTCCTGGGCCGTGGCCCTGCGAGCGGAGGCTGGCTCCACCACCCGGAGCATGGTCACCGGGCAAGGGGCTACCTGCAAGACCTTGAGAGCCACGCTGCCCAGGGCATAGGTGCTCCGGTTGCCTACCCCGTGGGTGGACATGACGATGAGGTCCACGTTCTCCTGGCGGGCAAAGTCGGCGATGGCATCGGCGGGGTTGCCGAAGTCCACGTGAGCGGTGACCCCCAGGCCCTGGGCGGCCAGCCGCCCCTGCAGAGGGTGCAGGTACTCATGAATGGGGCGCTGGCTGCTCTCTTCAAGCTGGCGCTGCCCAGGAAGCACAACGCCAAAGCGCAGGATCACGGTCAGCAGACTCACCCTGGCCCCAGTGGCCCTGGCCATCTCTGCACCAAAGCCGAGGGCCTTCTCCGAGTACTCCGAGCCGTCCAGGGGCACCAGGATGTGCTTTATCATAGCCTCCCCCTCCTCCGTCGTTCCCAGGGCAGGTCCTCACCAGGGGAAGCGCACCTGCACCCGGCTCACGGCGATCCGAAATGGCCACCACTTGAACCATTCCCCCAGGCAGGCCTCCATGACTATCACATCATGCCGGCCGCTCTCCTGGTTCTTGGCCACCCCTCTAAGCTGGGCCACCTGGGTGAAGCCGAGCCACTGAGCAGAGCGGATAGCCTGGTCTTGCTTTCCCGCCACCGCCTCAAAGGTAAGGATTTCCAACTCTGCCTCGTTGGCCAGGACCATGAGCTGGTAGAGCAGTACCGTACCCAGACCCACGTTGCGATAGTCCGGGTGAACGGCGATGCGTGCCTCCCCCACATGCTGGCGGGCCGGAGCGCGGCTGCGGAGCAGGGTCCCATTGCCCACTATCGTCCCACCCACGAACGCCAGAAGGGGCAGGGCCCGGCTGTAGTCCAGGTCCTCTGCCCACCACGGCGCCACCTCCTGGGAGCTCAGGTCCTCCCGCAGATAGTAGCGACCCTCTTCAGGAAGCGCCTGAAAAAAGGCCAACAGCCCTGGGGCATCCTCAGGTGCCATGGGGCGCACGAGGACGCTTGTGTCATCCAGCAGGGGCACCTCCAGGGGATAGCCCCCCTGTTTGAAGGCATGGACTGTCATCTTCTCCACCCCCTCTTCCCGCCAGACCTCTAAGAGCGGTCCCTACCGAGGGCCGAAAGGCGGCCAGCAGAGCGTCCTCCTTCTTCTGGTCGCCCTTCCCTCCAAGAGGACTCCTAGTGTACTGCTTCCAACGCTCCGTTACCGAGCCTGACCTAATCCCCCGGCCCCCTTCCCGCGTGGGAAGGGGGAATGCTCTCCCTCTCCGTGCGGAGAGGGAGACACAGAGGGAGAGGTCCAAGGCAGCACGTGTTGCGCCAATAGCTTTCCATAACTAACGATACATGTGCATCGCTACACTAGGTGGTCGCCCTCAGTGACCAACTGGACAATCGCTCGCAAAGGAAGTGGGGGGTTCCCACTAGCGCCAGGCCTTACGCCACCAGCACGGCTTCCTTCATCTGGCCCTCCTTGCGTTCCGGCTCCAGTCTGCCAGTGGCAAGGATGGTCTTCACCTGCGTGTCCGTCAGGTAATAGCCGCACTGAAGGCAAGCAACGAAGGGGCCGTACATGTCCCGGTCCAGGTAGAGGTCGCCTTCGCACCTTTGGCACTGTTTGAACCACAGCATGGTGCTGCTCCTCCCGGTTTTCTCTGCTATCTGCGTGGTGGCCATGGGCGTGTACTCCCTTGATTGGTGCCTGCCCCCGCCATGGTCATCATAGACATCCATGCCATAACATGGCCTGAACGAAAGGGAATTCCGCCTGAATTCGCCCTGAAAGAAGAGAAAGGAAGGCGGTGGCGGTGTGTCGGAGAGAAACAGGGGTCGCCCGAGCGCTTTGGCGTTGTCCCCCTGTCCGAGTGACACGGGGGCCCTGGCCGGGCGTTGTCTGGCGACAGCCCATGGTGACCGGATGCGCCGCCAGCGCAAGAGTGTCCGACTACAGTTGAGCGATCTCTTGGTCCGGCTTGATGAGGAGCACGGGGCGGGTCTGCTGCTCCAGCACTGCCGCTGCGATGCTCCCCATAGGCATGCGGCTGTTGGCCCCCATCCCGTGGGTGGACATGGCAATGAGGTCTGCCGGGGCCTCACTGGCGTAGCGGACGATGTCCTCCACGGGTGGGCCGCAGGCAACGCGCCAGCCGGCCATGACCCCGTGGGTCTTCAGTTGCATCGCGAGGCCCTCCAGGTATTCCCCTATGCTCTCCATCGCCTTTCTCTGAGAGGGTGTTGGTGCCCGGGCCGGCTGGCCTTCGGCGGGAACAACGTGGAACAGCATGACCTCCAGGCTCAGGGCCGAGGCAATGGTGGCCACCACCGGCAGGATTGACTCTGCCAGGCGAGACCCGTCCAGCGGCACAATGATCCGGTGGTACGTGGGGGTCCACTCCTTGAAGATAAGAGACGATCGCTCTTTAAGTTCCATCTCCAGGTCTCCTTGGCTGCGCTGATGAGGCGTCATCCACCCCTCACTCTTCAGGCGTTTCACCACTTGCAAGAAGCTGACGATAGAGAAGGGCTTCGTGAGGATGGCCGCGGCGCGAAAGGACTTGAGCAGCTCGGCATCCCAACTGGTGTCCACCAGCAGTACGGCAGGCTGGGGAAGGGTAGTGCTCCATTCGGCCAGCGCTGGGTAGGTACGCGCCCACGGGTCGTTGAACCAGTTCAGGTCCAGGACCCACAGGCTGGTGTCCCAGGTGCTGGGCGAGGCAAGGAAGCTCAGGGGCAGTTGCAGGTTCAGGAGGTGAATATCAACACTGTACCCCTGGGCTTGCAGGTTCCGCACCAGCAGGGTGCTGAACACTCTGTCCTCGCTGAGAATGGTGATGTGATGCATAGGAACCGTCGGCGTCGCAGGCTTACTCTCCCAAGAGTAGGGCAACAAAGACTAATTTTGCCTGAAAGGATGCCCCTGGCCCCTGAAAATATCCTGAAAATTGAGAGGCCTCCTCCTCTTCCTTCAGCGGTCTGCCTTGTGGCTTTGCTGCGCCTATCCCCAGGGATCATTGGGTGGGAATCCCGACTCTGTGGGGATTCCCACAAACACACATCTGAGGTTGGTGTGAAGAAAAAGACAAGCCATCTGGTTTGTCTCCATGAGGGCGCGGCGTGGTGCCACTCTGTTATGGTCATAAGCTAATTGACCCAGCCCCTTTATTCCCCCTTCCCGCATCGGGAAGGGGGAGAAAAAAAGTAGAGACATCTGGGCACGGCAGAGCCGTGCCCAGATGTCTCTACTAAGAAACTATCTCAAAAAAGCTTTTTTCACCCCAGCCGCAAGGCTGGGGCATGATGCCGCCCCCTTATGGTCATTGCACAAATACGTTGCCAGTGAGACCCGACCTCTCCACCTGTGGTTCCCCTCTCCTGGGAGGAGAGGGGAACCACAATTTGAGGAATCGGTGTTATTCGGCTCTGCCGCATCACACCGATTCCTACCAATCTTCTCCCCTTTCCCGTGCGGGAAGAGCCTGTC
>JACQUH010000184.1 GCA_016210375.1 Chloroflexota bacterium | reverse complement strand
CTTCAGGGATAGCTCGTGCAGGCGCAGGCAGGTGTCGCCCCACTCGTGGAGGTCCAGCACGCCCTTGTAGGTGCGGGTGGAGCCGTAGAAGGCGATGCGCCGGCGGCTGTTCTCCCGGGCGGCGTGGACCTCGGCCTCTGAGGCCCCCGTGGCAATCATGCCGCCGCTGGACACCATTACGTCGCTGGCAGAGCGTCCGGCGCGCTTCGCGCCCTGCTCCACCATGGGCAACACGACCTCTTCAGTATAGCGGCGGGTGTTGAAGGAGTGCATCAAGAGGCCGTCGGCGGCCTCCCCCGCCATGCGGCACATGGCCGGCCCCACGGCGGCGACGTACACGGGTGGCGGCGGCGCCTCTATGGGGCCAGGGTTGAACTCCGGAGTCATGAGCGAGAAGGCGTAGTGCTGCCCTTCGTACTGGAGCGGGCCGCCGTGCTGCCAGCAGTCCCAGATAGCCTTGAGGGAGCCGATGTAATCCCGCATCCGGGGAGCAGGAGCGGTCCACTTTACGCTGAAGCGGCGCTCGTTGTGGCCCTTCACCTGGGTGCCCAGGCCCAACTCAAAGCGCCCCCCCGACATTCGCTGGAGGTCCCAGGCGGTGTACGCCACCACCATGGGGCTGCGGGGGAAGGCCATGGCTACGGAGGTGCCCACCTGGATGCGCTGGGTGTGCTCCAGGGCCAGGGCCGCCAGGAGGAACACGTCGTGGGCCATTTCGCCGAAGGAGACGCCATCAAAGCCCAGGGCCTCGGCTCGCCTGGCCTGAGCGGGTATCCCTCTGAGGTCATAGCTGCCCAGGCCGCCGTAGACTTTCATAGAAGCTCCTTCACCATCTCTACATGGGGGATGCCTACCTCAAGAAAGGGCTGGCCCACCTCTCGGTAGCTGCGGTGGGCGTAAAAGACCTGGACGTGCGCCTGGGCGTGCAGGGTGATGCGCCGGATGCCGCGACGGCTTGCCTCGCGCTCCAGGAAGGCCAGCACCTGGCTGCCGACGCCCTGTCGCCGGAAAGGCTGCGCCACAGCCATGCGGCCTATGCGTCCGTCAGCGGGGGAGTCCGCCAGGAGGCGGCCGGTGCCAACTACCGATCCGTCCTGGAAAGCGATGGCGTGAAAAGCGGTGGCGTCCAGCTCGTCCATCTCTGCCTCAGCGGGGATGCCCTGCTCTTCCACGAAGACCTGCAAGCGCAGGGCCTTGGACTGGGCCATCTCCTGGGGCGTTTCCACAGCCTTCACCACGGCGGTCATGGAGGCATTATAGCAGGAGGAAAAGCAGGATGAGGAGAGAGGGGTATCGCACAATTCAAGAATAAGGAGTAATAGGTCTGTAAGGATTGCGAAGGAATGATAGAGCGGTTGGAGGAGATATTGGAGCCGGTCAATTAGGGTTGCGGAGGAGTGCTAGTGCTTAGTTTCGGAAGTCCACGTGCAGGTTGTCAAAGCTGAGTCATAGCTGAGTTTGCGTACGGTTATTTATGCAACTAACTACTAGGCTGATCCCTCAAGATGGGATTCTCGAAGCGTCCTAATTCGCCCTCTGCTATAGTGAAATACTCAGAGTCCAGCCAGTGAACCAACTCACGGATATATGTTGTACAAACCGCTGCATCGGTTGAAGGCAGGCGTAATAGGACCTTCCCTGGCGTTAGATCAGACACGACTGGAATTCTGCCAGCAAATAGTGCCCTTTCCCTGGCTTCTAGATTGGTGCTCTTACTGAGCCTGATAATAAGATCGGATCGGATGATACTTTTCTCAGTGGAAATCGTATAGGCGGTCTCTTCCTGCCCAGGTCGCGCGGAAACCCTGACCTCTCCCAGGTTATTGAGATGCAAAGTTACTGTGGCACTACCGGCGGTGGCAGTCCGTACTATCAGGAGGTCCCAAATCGCGTCTACTTTTTGCCGCACAGCAGCTATATCTTTGGATACGCTGTCCACTGCTGCAGCGACATTTTGTGCTTGGGGTCTAATGCCAAACCATATGGTCAGGACGATAGCTACTAGGCCTGCAAAGACCCCTAAGAGACCAAGGTCAAGTGTGAACGTCATGGCCCACCCAATCCCCTATAAGAATATGATATCACACGGTTTGCCACGGAGAGCCTATGCCTGTCCCGGCCCAAAAGTCAATACATGTAGTAGCCATTTGGGTGCAGTATTGCTAACTGCCTAATGCACCGATTCCTCTACAGCGTTCCACTATAGTGTAGGCCTGCATCACTATAAGAGCGAGGCTGCTTTGGCGGTAGCAAATCCGAAAGACTACCGCACGCTTAGCATCCGTTCCAGGGCAACGCGGGCGAGGCGGGCGGTGTCCTCGTCCACGGTGATCTGGTTGACCACCTTGCCCTCCAGCAGGCCCTCCAGCACCCAGGCCAGGTAGGCGGGATGGATGCGGTACATGGTGGAGCAGGGGCAGACCACAGGGTCAAGGCAGAAGACGGTCTTGTCCGGGTGCTCCTTGGCCAGGCGGTTCACCAGGTTGATCTCGGTGCCTATGGCCAGGACTGCCCCCGCAGGGGCTTCCCGCACGGCCCGGACGATGAACTCCGTGGAGCCGTCCTTATCGGCAGCAGCCACGACCTCCTGGGTGCACTCCGGATGGACCACGACGGTGACATTAGGGAAGCGCCGGCGGGCCTCTTCTATTTGGGAGACCTTGAAGCGGGTATGCACGGAGCAGTGGCCCTGCCACAGGATGATCCTGGCGTCCTGGACCTGCTGGCGGGTGAGGCCACCCAGGGGCTTGAAGGGGTTCCACACGGGCATCCGCTCCAGGGGGATGCCCAGCTTCACGCCGGTGTTGCGCCCCAGGTGCTGGTCGGGGATGAAGAGCACCTTGTCGCCCCGCTCAAAGGCCCAGCGCAGGACGGCGGTGGCGTTGGAGGAGGTGCAGACGATGCCGCCGTTCTCGCCGCATAGTGCCTTGATGGCGGCGGTGGAGTTCATGTAGGTGACGGGCACTACGCCGCTGCCGGCCACCTCGGTGACCTGCTCCCAG
>JACQUH010000190.1 GCA_016210375.1 Chloroflexota bacterium | reverse complement strand
TTCGCTGAGGCCAATGACCTGAAGCCCGACCGCCCAGAGCTCACCGCCCAGCAGCGGGAGAAGCTCACCGGCCTCCGCCGGTGGGTGTTCCGACGTCAGATGGAGCACATGAAGCACGAAACGAAAGGCCAACAGCACGAAACGAAGCCTGCCCAAGATGAAACGAAGGCCAAGGTCAAGGCCAAGGTCGAGGTGATCCAAGAGAGGATGTTCTAGCGGAGGTGAACTATGTCCAAGCGCCTATGGGGCATGGACCTGGAGGCGGTCTGGCTCCCGTTCCTGCGCCAGGCCAAGGCTCAGGGGGTCCTTGAAATCGAGGATGAGGTCCTCGATAACGCAATCCGCGAAGGCAAGGTGCATCCCGAGATCCTCAGGGCCGTTGACCAGGTCAAGGCCAACTTCGAGTCGGCCCTGGTCATGTTCGGGCGAGGATTCCACAACTACCACCTTGCCCAACTGGTCAGGAGATAACGAGGCAGGAGGCGAGAAGCATGCCCTACTACAAAGTGACCTGGGAGGTCACCGTCCGGGCCAAGGACAAGGCTGAAGCTGTGCCCAAGGCAGACGCGGCGCGGCAGGTTGGCGACTGTGAGGTTACAAAGGTCCCCCTTATCGAATCCCTCAATTTGGTCAAGGAGCAGAATCCCGAGTTCGTGGAGGCCCACTGGCCCTCGGTGACCTTTGTCCTGGCCAACGGCGAGACCTGGCAGGGGGCAGGCCCACTCCTGGAGGTGCTTGACCACTTCCTGGAGGACGGCCTTCACCTGATACACGTCGTCGCCATCATCCCCACACGGGACTGAGCTATGAAGCCGACGCCTATCGAAACCATGATGACGGTGAAGCGACCCCGCAACCTGCAGGTCCGCTGGCGGGGAGCCGACGGCGTGATGTACAGGACGTGGGTCCAGTTCACCGTCCAGGGTAACACTCTCAAGGTGGAGATCGAGCACGAGGGCAACGTCGAGGTGGACGCCCACGTGCCTAGCCTGTAAACAGCAGGAGGAGAACATGAGAATCGCGCTACAAGCGCAAGCTCATCAAGGCCGACGGGAGCGTACTGGACTACCCGCCGGCCAGGAAGCAGTACACCCTGAAAGAGCTCCAGGCGGCCGTGGGTGGCTCCATCGAGATCGCCTACCCGCCGGACAAGCGCTTCCTCATCGTCGTCAACGAGGAGGGCAAGCTGGAGGGGCTCCCCTTGAACCGCCTGGCCACGGAGCTTTATGGCGCCGACCCCAACTGGGACTACGTTGTGGGCGACGCCCTGGTGTGCTTGGACGGCGATATAGACTGACGGGAGGTCCATCCGCCGAATCGGAAGGGCAAGGAAGGGGGTGATGAATGATACCCAAGCTCAGACCCGGCACCGTGACCATTGATATAGAGACGGGCGGCATCTATGGCGACCTGGACCACAACCCCAGGGAGTGGCTCTTGGAGAGCGCCGAGGCCCTGCTCTCCTTGCTACCCCAGCTACAGCACAAGGGCCTGTGGGGACTACACAAAAGCTTCTGGCCCGACTGCTACGTGTACACACGGGCCAAGGGCTACAAGGCCCCACCGGGCCTGACACTGGAGCAGAACATGACCAGCGGCCCGATCGTGGGATCAGAGCCCTGGCACAGGCCCTTCGAGCTACATGTCGTCCACCAGCCCGATAAGGACTGGGTGATCGGCACTCAGCACTACTGGGACCCGCCTGTGGGCCGCGTTGTGGACGGCAAGGTAACCCCGGACACCGAGGGTGTGCCCGACCCGGGCGCCGAACGGCGCGCAGAGTACAAGCGGGAGATCGCCGAGCGGCTGGCCGAATCCAAGCGTGCCGCGGAGAAGGCAAAGGTCGCCGAAGCCAAGGTCCAGGCCAGGGAGCAGGCCGACGCGGCCCAGGAGCGCATGTTCTAAGAGGAGCAGGCAGTGAAGCTGTTGACCAAGCAGTTACAAGACCATCTCCCCAAGCTCTATGCCACCGAAGATGTGCCATCGCCGGAGAAGGTTGTGGTGGCCAAGTTTTTCACGCCCTGGACCAACTGGACGTGGTATGCCGTAGAGGGCGAGGAGGACGACGGTGATTTCCAGTTCTTCGGCCTAGTGGATGGGCACGAGCTGGAGTGGGGTTATT
Source organism: Chloroflexota bacterium (assembly GCA_016210375.1). Lineage (GTDB taxonomy): Bacteria > Chloroflexota > Dehalococcoidia > Lucifugimonadales > JACPCL1 > JACPCL1. The sequence continues at coordinate 402 of JACQUH010000190.1, read as the reverse complement.
TCAGCCTCCAGGAGCTTGAGTCGGTCAGGGGTCCGGTGGGCCTGACCATTGAGCGAGACCTGCACTTCAAGCCCCAGAAGGTCGAGGACATCACGGCCCTGCAAGGCCGTCTGTCGTAGCTCTATTCCACGGAAACACCGCAAAGGAAGGGAGGTGCCCGCGCGGAAAATCTTATTTTCCTGTGAGAAAGGACCATAGATTCAAAGGAGGAACCATGCAGATTCAAGTCGAGACTCTGCGCCACAGCCTCAAGCTCCTCCAGCCGGTAGTGCCCAAGAAGACATCCCTGCCGGCAGCACAGCACGTGCTGGTGGGCGAGGGTAGGGCTGTGGCCAACGACCTGGAGATCGCCGTGGCCCTGGAGGTCCCCGAGGCCGCCGGTGACCCCCTGTGCTTCCCGCC
>JACQUH010000189.1 GCA_016210375.1 Chloroflexota bacterium | reverse complement strand
GTCCTGGGCCTCTAGACGATGCGGGCGAAATGGGCGATCGGCGTAGGGGCGCAAGGCCTTGCGCCCCTACCTGTTCAAGGAAGGTTACGGGAAGATGGCGGGGTAGTCCAGGCCGGCGGTCTCAGGCAGATCAAACATCAGGTTCATGTTCTGGATGGCCTGGCCCGCCGCGCCCTTCACCAGGTTGTCTATGCAGCTCGTCAGCACCAGGCGGCCGGTGAGCCTGTCCAGCACCGGGTGAACGATGCAGTCGTTGCTGCCCCAGGTCTGCTTGGTCTGGGCCGGCGCCGAGGCGACCTTCACAAAGGGTTCCCCTTTGTAGAACTCCCGGTACAGCTCCGCAAGCTCTTGCTGACCCTTCTTGCCTTCGGAGAAGGCTCCCGCTACGGGCCAAGCGTAGCACGTGGTGAAGATGCCCCTGGTCATGGGCACCAGATGGGGGACAAAGGTAACCCGGAACCCATCCTCCTGGGGCGTCATGCGGGCCAGCTCCTGGGTGATCTCCGGCAGGTGGCGGTGCCCGTCCAGCCCGTAGGCCTGGACGTTCTCGTTGACCTCGGAGTAGTGGTTCTCCCGCCGGAGCTCCCTGCCGCCGCCAGAGACGCCAGACTTGCTGTCAATGATGACGTCGTGCTCCACCAGCCCCTTCTGCACCAGGGGGGCCAGGGCCAGCAGCGCCCCAGTCGGATAGCAGCCGGGGTTGGCCACCAGGCTGGCTGCTGCCACCTCCTCACGGTTCAGCTCCGTAAGGCCGTACACCGACTCCTCCAGCAGGTCCGGGGCCGGGTGCACGCTCTTGTACCACGTCTCGTACACCTGAGGGTCCTTCAGCCGGAAGTCGGCGCTGATGTCCACCACCTTGACGCCGCCCCTCACCAGAGGCGCCACGGCCTCGGCGCTGGCCACCTGCGGCAGGGCGGAAAACACGATGTCCAGGCTCCCGGCCACCTCAGGCTCAATGGTCAGGCCAAGCTGGGCCAAGTGAGGGAACACATCGCCCAGCTTCTTACCAGCCTCGCTGCGGCCCGTGACCGATACCAGCTCGGCTTCCGGATGGCGACGCAACAGGCGGGCCAGCTCAACTCCAGCGTACCCTGTTACGTTGATGATCCCAACCTTGACCATAAGCTGCTCCTGGAGTGTAGTTAAGGAGAGTATAGCAAGACGGCACCAGGGGGGCAATTCAAGCGCAGAGGAGTCCGCTCCATGCTCACTGCGAACGCGCCCAGACGAGGCCTGCCCCGGGAAACTACTCGCGCAGAGCGAAGGCGCAGCCCTTGGAGCTAGGGAATAAGGCGCCGGTTCCATACGGTGCGCCTGCGGCAGACGGTTGTATCCCAGCCAAAGGGCAGGTACAATTCAGCGTGTAGTGAGAGACGCAGTAAGGTAGCTAGGTTTTACAGGGTATCCTTTATGAAAGGGGGGTCCGCTGCATGGCGCACATCTACGCTGGGGACACCAGCAAGGTTGACGAGGAAGTCCTTAAGGCTGTTCAAACTCTCCCCGATGACTTTTGGATCTTTGCCGAGTTTGACATTGAGCGGAATGTTGATTGGTTGATCATGAGAGAGGTGCCTGCTTCTGAGAAAGCGAGCCGCCCTTCTACAATGATCCTCACGGAGTTGAAACGGTCGGACAAACCCATCCGGGCCTGGAACATGAATGGCCCCTGGGACAAGCTGGACGATTCGGGTACCTACCTTGAGATCCACACGGACAAGCCGGAAATCAACTACTACCAGCAGGTGCTGCACACCTCCTCCACCCTTCAAGACTGGCTGTGGCGCAACCAACGCTTCTACCTGGAAAGCCACCTGCCCGTACAGCCGATAGATAGCTTCAAGCCATGGCCTGACCTGCTGATAATGAGTCCGCCCGGCGTGCGGCACCAGCTCCCCATCCGCCCGCCTACGGGGTACGGCGGCTTCTGGTTCGGCCTGGAGCAGTGGGTCAACCATGTCCAGCGGTGGAACCCTCGGGCAGGCTACTCCTGGTCCAGGGAGGAGCTGACCCGGCTGGCGGAGTTTCTGGGCCTGAAGGCCATCGCCACACCAAGCGTGGCGGTGTCCAGCGCTTCCGGAGAGATGCCCAAGGACCTGGGAGGCTTCATGGCATGGCTCATTCGGTTAGAGGAGCGGGTAGGCCGCCTGGAGCAGCGGCTCCAGGCCTCTCCCTCTGGAGAGAGGAATGGCTTTCAGTCCTCCGCAGGTACAGCCGGCTCCGTTCCGACGGGGACTGCCCCTGGGGAGCCATCCGCCCCTGGCTACCGCCCTGGCGAAACTCTGGCTATCCAGGAGACCTACGCCGCCGGCCAGCAGGTTGAGGGGCGCATCTACCGAATCTCTCCTCAACGGGACTACGTGCTAGCGTCCCTGCCCGATGGCTTCACCGTCCTGCTGCATATCTCCAAGATGTCAGAGAACTTCCAGCGGAAGCTGAACCTCGGCATGGTACAGCTCGGCGACACAGTACGGATGGAGGTGCTTCAGATAGAGCGGGACCGGGGCCAGGTGCGCCTGGAGGTGCGGGACGTCGGGATGCAGGCAACGGAGCCCACCTCGGCCTTCCCCGTCCCCCGCATTGAACTGGAGCCTGGAGAGGAGCCGACCTCGTGGTAGCCCCGGCTGTTGCGCGCTCCGCACGCCTGGGAAGGAGTAACCTCACCCCGAAAGCTCCGCCTCCGACGGGGAGAGGCAGCTTGGTATCTATCTCAGAACTCCCTTTGGCGCCGCCCCCGTTTGAGGAATCGGTGTGATGCGGCTCTGCCGCATCACACCGATTCAATCCAATCTTCTCCCCCTTCCCGTGCGGGAAGGGGGAGCCAGAGAGGGTTAGGTTATTTAGTTGATGCCCTTCAGGC
>JACQUH010000193.1 GCA_016210375.1 Chloroflexota bacterium | reverse complement strand
GGGGGGTGGCGCGGTGGACCGGGGCCAGCTCCAGCGCATCAGCAACGCCGCTGCGCAGGCCATGGCCCGAGCCATCATACGCGGCGTCACGCAGGCCACGGGGCTGGGCGGTGTGCCGGCGGTCAGGGAGCTGGAGATAGGCTAGCGGGTGCCGGGGCCGCGCCCTGCCGGGGTTGTAGGGGTGCCTCCTGCAATCTGTAGTTCCCCCTCTTCCATCAGGGGTTTTGCACCAAAAGTCAGGAAGGTGCAGTCCCGACTTGTCGGGACTGCTGGGGTCTGGGGCGTCCCCAGATTCAAACTCCCCCTCTCCTGCAGGAGAGGGGGACACCGGGGGTGAGGTCAAGGGACTTTTGGAACAAGGCCCCTATCAGGAGACGGGGCTAGGGGGAGAGGTCTAACCTAACCCCCATCCCCTTCCCTGTGAGGGAAGGGGAGAAACCGCACACGTGAGGGACATGGTGGCTAGCGAGTTCCAGAGCATGGGCTTCGTCGGAGCGGGGCGCACGGCTAACGCCCTGGCCGTGGCCTTCGCCCACGCTGGCTACAGGGTGACATCGGTTGCCAGCCGCAGCAACGTCTCGGCCCTGGCTTTGGCCCGCAAGGTTCCTGGCTGCCGGGCGGCGGACTCGCCTTTGGACGTGGCGGCGGAGTGCGACCTGGTCTTCCTGACGGTGCCCGATGACGCCATCGCACCCCTGGCGGCTTCCCTGCCCTGGCGCAACGGGCAAGCAGCCGTCCATTGCAGCGGCGCGCTGTCTTCGGAGGCGCTGAGGAGCGCCAGGGAGCGCGGCGCAGCCGCCGGGTGCTTCCACCCGCTACAGACCTTCGCCTCGCAGGAGGGCGGCGACGCCAGGCTGGCAGGCTCCGCCTTCGCCGTAGAGGGCCAGGGCGAGCTGCTGGCCTGGCTGGAGGAGGCGGCAAGACGTTTGGGCGGCTTCCCTGTCTTCATCAAGGGGGGGGACAGGCCGCTGTACCATGCCTCGGCGGTCATGGCCTGCGGGTACATCGCGACGATGCTGGATGCCGCCTGCGGCCTGTGGGAGCACATGGGCGCCTCGCGCGAGGAGGGCCTGAAGGCGCTGCTGCCCCTGGTGAAGGGCACCATCGCCAACGTGGAGGAGAACGGGCCACGGATAGCTGCCACCGGACCCATCCTTCGCGGCGACGCCGGTACGGTGCGCCGGCACGTTGAGGCGCTGGCTGGCCGCGCGCCTGAGGCGCTCCCACTGTACTGCCAGGCAGGCCTGGCGATGGTCACTATGGCCCAGGCAAGAGGTTCCATCAGCGGGGCGCAGGCGGAGGAGATGCGACGGCTATTGGAGCCGCCAGACAGGAAAGACCACACCTTGCCTTTGATGAGAAAGGGAACAAGGGCAGGGGCGTTGTAGGGGCGCAGCGTGCTGCGCCCCTACGGGCCAAGGCCAAGAACGTAAGTCAACAGGAGCGGCCACCCGACGGCGGGGCCGACCCCGAAAGGAGCAGGAACATGAGAGTCACCATCAACGACATCAAGGCCATGAAGGGCAAGGGGCAACGCATCCCCATGGTCACGGCCTACGATTACCCGACGGCGAAGCTGGTGGACGAGGCTGGTATGCCCTTCATCCTTGTGGGCGACAGCCTGGGCCAGGTGGTCCTGGGGTACGAGTCAACAGTCCGCGTCACCATGGAGGAGATGCTGCACCACATCAAGGCCGTGGTCCGGGGCGCTCAGCGCGCCCTGGTCGTGGCGGACATGCCTTTCATGAGCTACCAGTCCGACGTGGCCGCGGCCATCCGCAACGCGGGGCGCATGCTGCAAGAGGGCGGCGCCGGCGCCGTGAAGCTGGAGGGCGGCGAGCACATGGCGGAAACGGTGCGGCGCATCGTGGAGTGTGGCATCCCTGTCATGGGCCACATTGGGCTGACGCCACAATCGGTGCACCAGCTCGGCGGCTACAAGGTGCAGGGCAGAACGCCCAGGGCCGCCGCCAAACTTGTCCGGGACGCCCATGCCCTGGAGGAGGCAGGCGCCTTCTCCATCGTCCTGGAGAGCGTGCCCACCCAGCTCAGCCGCATCATCACGCAGCGCCTCGCCATCCCTACCATCGGCATCGGCGCCGGCCCCTTCTGCGACGGCCAGGTCCAGGTGCTCCACGACATGATGGGCATGTTCACGGATTTCGTGCCCAAGCACGCCAGGCGGTACGCCAACCTGGGGGAGGTTTTCAAAGAGGCCACGGCCCAGTACATCAAGGAGGTTCAGGAAGGCGCCTTTCCCACGGAGAAGGAGAGCTTCACCATGGACGAGTCGGTGCTAGCCGAGCTGGAAGGGGTACGGGACTAGCCGCCCGGGCCCTCCAGCCGCTTCGCTTCCGTCCACAGCTTGTCCTTTGCCTCCGGGTCCAGGGCTTCAAAAGCGGCGCCTCGCCCTGCGGCCAGGCGCTCCATGGTAGTGAAGCGGTGGTGGAAGCGGGCGTTGGCCTGGCGCAGGGTGTCTTCCGTGTGCAGTCCCATCCAGCGGCCCACGTTCACCATGGAGAAGAGGAGGTCGCCGAACTCCCTGGCCTTCTCCTGGGGAGTGGGCGCTTCGCTGATCTCCCGCAGCTCCTCGGCCACCTTGTCCAGCACGCCGTCCAGAGCGGGCCAGTCAAAGCCGGCGCGGGAGGCCCTGTCCTGGATGAGCTGGCTGTAGGCCAGTGCGGGCATCGCCAGGGGCAGGTCCCCCAGGCGGGATGCCTGGGCGGGATCCGCCTGGCGCTCCTGGCGCTTCAGCTCTTCCCACTGCGCCTCCACCTCCCGGGCATCTTTCACCTGGGCATCGCCGAAAACATGGGGGTGCCGCCGGACCAGCTTGTCCCGAATGGCCTCCAGCACGTCGTCCACGGAGAAGCGGCCCGCCTCCCTGGCGATCTGGGCGTGGAACAGGACCTGGAGGAGCACGTCGCCCAACTCCTCGGCGAGTCCCGACACGTCGGGATCCTGCCGGTCTATGGCGTCCAGCACCTCGTAGGACTCCTCCAGCAGGTTGCGTTTGAGGGACTGGTGGGTCTGTTCCAGGTCCCAGGGGCACCCCTGGGGGCCACGAAGTTGTTCCAGCAGGTCCACCAGGTGACTGAAGGCCGGGCCTGTTGCGTCGCTCATGCTGCCTCCTTTCGGCGATTATAGGCGTGGTGCGGATGCGTTGACAACGGTAGCGATGCGGGCCTACTATCCAGGGTATGGTGCGAGCATTGCGAGCCCTGCGGGGGTTCCCGGCGGTGCTGTTTACGCTGGCGTTTGTCGTGGTCGTCGTGGCCACGAACGTGCGCCTGGCTTTTAACAGTCTTGCCCTGTACGAGCTGGGGTTTGCCCGGAACGAAGTCACAACAACGACCCGCCTTACCGAGGCCCAGCTCTCTGAGGCAGGCAGGCAGATCCGGGACTACTTGGGTTCCTCCCAGGAGCCGCTGGATGTGCGGGTGACGGTGGATGGGACGAGCCGCCCCATCTTCACAGACCGGGAAGTCCTCCACATGGCGGACGTGAAACAGTTGGTGGGAAAGGTGTACCGGGTGCAGGAAGGGAGCTTCCTTTTCCTGGCCCTGTTCATCGCCATTGGTTTCTTCGTCCAGGGGAACGAATTTGGCAACCGGGTGCGCCGCCTCCTGATTGAGGCCAGCGTACTGACCATGCTCGTGGTGGGAGGCGCTGGACTGGCGGCCACGGTCGCTTTTCAGCCTCTGTTCTTGCTGTTCCACCAGCTCTCCTTTGTGAACGACCTGTGGCAGCTTGACCCTTACACCTCGGTGCTCTTGCAGATGTTCCCCCAGCGGTTCTGGCTAGAGACCACGGTGCTCATTGGCGCTGCGTCCATCGCCGAGTCCCTGTTGATGGCGGTCTTGCTGACCATGCTCATCTGGTGGCAGCAGTGGCAGGTGCGAGTGGCTCAGCGTAAAGCGCCCCAGTTCACCTAGAAACTATCTCAAAATGGTTTCCCCCACCCCAGCCTGAAGGTTATTGACAAAATAACCTTCAGGCTGGGGCATGATACCGCCCTCTTCAGGGGGCGGTGCCAAAGCGACTTTTGAGATAATTACCTAGCAATCCCAACGCAAGGGCTAGAGATCAGACCTCGCTGCGTTGGCAATGCTGGGGTGACGCTGTGGGTCAGAGCCAGGAAGCTGCTGTGGCTCCTGGATGGGAGGGGGTAGACTGACGTGTCCAACCACTACGATAGGACATCTCGTGAAACGGAAGGGGAGGCCAAGGCCCGCCTGGTGGCGGGGATGTTTGCCCACGTCTCCCGCAGATACGACCTTTTGAACACTGTGATGACGGGGGGGCAGGACCACCGGTGGCGCGCCAGGGCCGCAAACCTTGCCGCTGAGGGCATGCTAGGTCCTGCCCTGGATGTGGCCGCAGGCACCGGGGACCTGGCCTTTGCCCTGGCTTCGCACCCTGGTGTCACCCGGGTGGTGGGGGTGGACATAGTGGAGGAAATGGTGACCCTGGCGCAGCGCAAGGCGCGTAGACGAGGCCTCTCTGAACGGGTGGCGTTCCTGCGGGGGGACGCCCAGGAGCTGCCCTTCTCCGACAACTCCTTCGCCTGCGTCGTGTCTGGCTTCGCCATGCGCAACGTGGTGGACGTGGCGGTTGCCGTGGCGGAGATGGTACGAGTGGCCCAGCCTGGAGGCCGCATTGCCATTCTAGAGATCATGCCGCGGGAGACCGAAGGCCTGGCCTCGGCGGCCCAGCGTTGCTACCTCCAGTACCTCGTGCCCGTCCTGGGCGGCGCTCTCGCCAGCGAGCGGGAGGCCTACCGGTACTTCGCCCACTCGGTGGATGACTTCCAGTCGCCAGAGAAGCTGGCAGCGACCATGGAGGCCACGGGCCTGCGGCTCACCCACCGGGAGAGCATGGGCTTTGGGGCCGTGAAAGTGCTGGTGGGGGGGAAACAAGCCTGAGGCTCGCCCGGGTTACCAGAGCTATGCCTCTCCCTTCAGCCAGCGGGCGGCCTCCTTGGCGTGGTAGGTGATGATGATGTCGGCCCCCGCGCGCCGGATGGCGGTGAGGGCCTCCAGGGTGGCGCGGCGCTCCTCCAGCCAGCCGTTGGCGATGGCGGCCTTGAGCATCGCGTATTCCCCGCTAACGTTGTAGGCGGCCACGGGGTACTGGTACCGCTCCTTGACCCGGGCGATGACGTCCAGGTAGGGTAGGGCGGGCTTGACCATGATGATATCCGCCCCCTCCTGGATGTCCTGCTCCACCTCTCGCAGGGCCATGCGGGCGTTGGCGGGGTCCATCTGGTAGCCCCGGCGGTCGCCGAACTG
>JACQUH010000182.1 GCA_016210375.1 Chloroflexota bacterium | reverse complement strand
GGATGCCGCCCGAAAGCCGCTTCTACTTCGTTCACTCCTTTCACGTCGTCTGCCGAGACCCGGCGGACGTCCTCCTCACGACTCGCCACGGCATCGAGTTCGTCTCGGCCGTGGAGCGCGGCAACGTCTTCGGCGTCCAGTTCCACCCCGAGAAGAGCCACCGCTACGGAATGACCCTGCTGAAGAACTTCGTGGCCCTGGCGGAAGAGGCCCTTTAGGCTAGCCCGCAATGCGCAGCGTCCGGGTTATACCCGTCCTTCTGCTCAAGGGTCGCGGCCTGGTGAAGACCCGCCAGTTCGCCAGGCCAGACTACCTGGGCGACCCCATCAACATCGTCAAGATCTTCAATGACAAAGAGGTGGACGAGCTCGTCCTCCTGGACATCGCTGCTACCGTGGAGAATACGCCGCCCCAGTTTGACTTCCTGGAGCAGATCGTCAGCGAGTGTTTCATGCCCGTGTGCTATGGGGGCGGCCTGCGCCGCCTAGAGGACGTGCAACGACTCTTCAAGGCAGGTATTGAGAAGGTGGCGATAAACAGTTACGCTGTAGAGAACCCGCGACTGGTCACCGAGATCGCGGAGGTGTATGGGAGCCAGGCGGTGGTGGCCTCCCTGGACGCGAAAAAGAGGCTCATGGGTGGCTACGAGCTGCGCATCCACGGTGGACGCCAGGGCACAGGCCTTGACCCGGCATCGTTCGCCAGGAGAATGGAGGCCGCCGGCGCGGGAGAAATCCTGCTCTACTCCATAGATCGCGACGGCACCATGGAGGGGTACGACCTTCCCCTGGTGCACGCGGTAGCCTCGACGGTGCGGGTACCCGTCATCGCCTGCGGGGGAGCAAGAAACCTGGAGGACTTCCGCCTCGCCGTCGGCCAGGGGGCCTCGGCGGTGGCCGCAGGCAGTATGTTCGTCTACCAGGGCAGGCACAAGGCCGTCCTCATCAGCTACCCGCCTTACGACGAGCTAGAGCGACTCTTCGCCATGGCCTGAAAGCTAAACAGAGCAAGCAATGGTTGTCAAGAACCAGCCAAACACTAGCTACAGGGTCTGCTCCCGGTGCATCATGGACACCTCGGACCCTGACATCACCTTTGATGATAAGGGCTACTGCAACCACTGCTCACGCTACTTTGAGCGCGTCAAGACGGAGCTGCACACCGATGACGAAGGCCAGCGGCGGCTGCAAGCCCTGGTGTCGCGAATCAAATCGGAAGGCAAGGGCAAGGAGTACGACTGCATCATTGGCCTCAGCGGCGGCGTGGACAGCTCCACTGTGGCGCACATTGTCAAGAGGCTGGGGCTACGGCCCCTGGCCGTCCACCTGGACAACGGCTGGGACTCTGAGCTGGCGGTCAGCAACGTGGAGCGGCTGGTCAAGAAGCTGGACCTGGACCTGCGCACCCTGGTCCTGGACTGGGAAATGTTCAAGGACTTGCACCTGGCTTTCCTGAAGGCCTCCGTAGCCAACTCTGAAATACCCACCGACCATGCCATAGTCGCCACGCTGTACCAACTGGCGAACAAGTACCGCCTGAAGTACATCATCAGCGGCGGGAATCTGGCCACCGAAGGCATCATGCCCCTGAGCTGGGGCTACTACAATCAGGACTGGAAACACATCAATGCCATTCACAAACGCTTCGGCGAGCGAAGACTGAAGGGCTTCCCCCACATGACCCTGGGCCACTGGGCCTACTACACCCTCGTGAAGGGAATCAAGTTCTTCCCCATCCTCAACTACTTTGAGTACGACAAGGAGGCTTCCAAACGCCTTCTCGCTACAGAGTATGGCTGGAAAGACTACGGCGGCAAGCACTACGAATCGGTGTACACCCGCTTCTTTCAGGGCTACATATTGCCCACCAAGTTCGGCTACGATAAGCGCCGCGCGCACCTGGCCACGATGGTCTGCTCCGGTCAGATGAACAGGGAGGACGCCCTGGAGGAGATGGAGAAGCCTCCCTATGCGCCGCAGATGCTGAGAGAGGACATGCCCTTTGTCATCAAGAAGCTGGGGCTGACAGAGGACGCCTTTGAACAGATCATGGCGAAACCTCCCCGCTCCTTCAGCGATTACCCCAACAACTATTTCTGGCTCAGCCACTTGCGAGGCGTAGTTAGACTAGCGCGAAGGCGGGCCACCAACAACTGATGCCCCTGGCCGATACGCCATGACCTCCTTTGCCAAGAACGGCAAGCCCGGGCCGGCCCTGTGGATGCTCAACCATTACGCCATCACGCCGGATATGCCTGGCGGCACGCGCCACTATGACTTGGCGCGCCACCTGGTGGCCAAAGGCTACGACGTCACCATCATCGCCTCCAGCTTCCACCACATGAGCCGCAAGGAGATGCGTCTTGGCCCAGGCGAGAACTGGAAGCTGGAAGAGGTCAACGGCGTCAAGTTCCTCTGGCTGCGCACCACTCCCTACACTGGAAACAACTGGCGCCGTGTCGCCAACATGCTCACCTACATGGTGCGCTCATACCGGATTGGCAAGCGCCTCCCCCGTTTGGACCCACGCGTGCCTCGCCCGGATGTCATCATCGGCTCCACGGTGCACCTGCTGGCCGTCCTCTCCGCCTACCGGCTGGCCAAGCATTTCAAGAGCCACTTCATCATGGAGGTGCGCGACCTCTGGCCCCAGACGCCTGTGGAGATGGGCAGGCTATCCAGGTGGAACCCACTGACAGGGGTATTGCGACTGCTGGAAAAGTTCCTCTACCGCAGGGCGGAAAGGATCATAACGCTGCTGCCCAACGCCGGAGAGTACATTGCTTCCCTGGGTATCCCACCGGACAGAATGCAGTGGATTCCCAATGGCGCCGATGTTTCTTCCTTCACACGTCTCCCACCCCGCCAGCGAAGCCCAGAGAAGTTCACCGTCATGTACACCGGGGCCCATGGCCATGCCAACGCCCTAGACACCGTCCTGCGCGCGGCAAAAGTCCTGAAAGAGCAGCGTGTTGACGACGTGTCCTTTGTATTCGTCGGCGATGGCCCGGAAAAGCCTGCGCTTGTGGCGCTGAGGGACACCCTTGGCCTAGCCAATGTGGAGTTCCGCGACGCCGTCCCTCAACAAGCTGTCCCCGCAACCATGCAAGAAGCCCAGGCCTTTGTGGTTGTGCTCCGAGACCTGGCCCTGTACGATTACGGGACCAGCCTCAACAAGTTTTTCGCCTATATGGGGGCGGCCAAGCCGGTCTTGCTGTCCGGCAACCTTAAAGAAAATATCGTCCAGAAAGCAGGTTGTGGAATCACGGTCCCTGCGGAAGATGCCGCGGCGCTCGCGTGGGCAATCACCACACTGCTGAAGATGTCTGCCGTTGAGCACGAAGCCATGGGCCTGCGGGGCCGCGAGTACGTGCGCCAGTACCACGATTGGGACATCCTGGCCGAACGGCTGCACCAATGCATCCAGAGCCTGATTTCAACCAAAGCCCCCCAGTCAGCCGCTCGCCCCTGAAGCGGCTGCTGGACATCACGGGATCGGCTCTGGGCCTGGCGGTCCTGGCCGGCCCCTTCTTTCTCATAGCCATCGCTATCAAGCTGGACTCCCGAGGCCCCGTCTTCTTCCGACAGGAGCGCGTGGGATTGCGGGGCAAGCCCTTCAAGCCCTGGAAGTTCCGGACCATGGTAGAAGGCGCGGTCAACATGGGGCTTGGCCTCTCTGCTGCAAGAGACGACCCGCGTATCACACCGGTGGGCCGCTTTCTTCGTAACACTGGTATAGACGAGCTGCCTCAGATCATCAACGTCCTCACGGGGCAGATGAGCCTGGTGGGGCCGCGCCCCACCGTGCCCAGCCAGGTCATGCGGTACAATGACGAGCAGCGCCGCCGCCTGTTGGCCAGGCCTGGCATCACAGGAGTGGCGGTAGTCAAGGGCCGGAACGCCCTCTCCTGGGCGGAGCGCATAGCCCTGGACACGTGGTACATTGACCACTGGTCTATTTGGCTTGACGTGAGAATCCTGGCCCTGACCCCCTGGAAAGTCCTGGTCACCCGTGAAGGGCTGTACGGTGAAGACGGAGTCAACGAGGACTTTGGCAGCACTCCTCAGGCGGGCCAACCGAGGAAAAACCCATGACTCCTCATCCAGTGGTCATCTACGGCGCGGGTGGCCACGCCAAGGTCGTGATAGACATCCTGGAGATCAGCGGCCAGCACCACATCCTTGGCCTTGTTGACGACGATCCCGCAAAAGCAGGCACCACCTATTGCGGACACAGAGTCCTGGGCAACATGAGGACGCTGCTGGATTGGAAGGGAGAGCCAATCTCCCTTATCCTTGCCATAGGCGACAACAACGTGAGAAGCCGCCTGGCCGCGCGCCTGTCCAGTTTCCCCTTTGTAGCAGCCGTTCACCCAACGGCAACCCTGGCCCGAGGCGTGCACATCGGGGAAGGCACGGTCGTTATGGCGCACGTCGTCATGAACCCGGGGTCTTCGGCTGGCCACCATGCCATTATCAACACCGGGGCTATCGTTGACCACGATTGCGTCATTGGCGACTTTGCCCACCTCTCCCCAGGCGTGTACCTGGGAGGTCATGTTCAAGTCGGGCAACGCACTCACATCGGCATTGGGGCCAGTGTCGTCAACGACATGACCATCGGCCCAGGGTCCATCATCGGCGCTGGCGCTGCCGTCGTTGAAAACATTCCGCCGGGTGTGGTAGCCGTCGGCGTCCCTGCCCGAGTGCTACGCAGCGTGGACAAGGCCTGAACCATGACCAACCTCCCTCTGGCTGCCCCAGACATCACCGACCGCGAGCGGGAGCTGGTGCTACAAGTCCTGAGCACCCCCATGCTCAGTGGCGGACCCATGCTCCAGCGTTTTGAGGGTATGGCCGCCAAGGCCGCGGGCCGCCGCCACGCTATCGCTGTCAGCAGCGGCACCGCCGGCCTGCACGTCATTGTGCGCGCCCTGGGACTGGGGGTGGGCAACGCCGTCATCACCACGCCCTACAGCTTCATTGCCTCCTCCAACTGCCTTCTATACGAGGGTGTGGAGCCGGTCTTTGTGGATGTGGAGGCGGACACCTTCAACATTGACCCCGACCAGGTGCAGAAGGCCCTGCGTTCCGCCGGCCCCAATCGGGGCCGCATCAAAGGCATCCTGGCGGTGGACATCTTCGGCCACCCTGCCCGCTGGGACCGCCTGGAGGCCATCGCTCATGAGCACGGCCTCAAGCTGATTGAGGACTCCGCAGAGTCCCTGGGCAGCAGCTTCCAAGGGCGTCCCTGTGGAAGCTTTGGCGACGCCGCCATCTTCGCCTTCTATCCCAACAAGCAGGTCACCACCGGCGAAGGCGGCGTGGTGCTGACAGACAGCGAAGGTCTCGCCGAGCTGTGTCGCAGCCTGCGCAACCAGGGCCGAGGGCCGTCCAATGAGTGGCTGGAGCATGTGCGACTGGGGTACAACTACCGCCTCAGCGAGCTCCATGCTGCACTGGGCGTGGCCCAGATGGAGCGCCTGGCGGAGCTCCTGGCCAAACGCGCCCGGGTGGCCGCGTGGTATGATGATGGACTAGGGGACATCAGCTATCTCACGCCCCCTGCCCGGCAGAGTGACGTAGAGGTGCGCTGGTTCGTGTATGTCGTCCGCTTCAAGAACCCACTCCACCGCCCCGTGGCGATGGAGTGGCTGCAAGAGAAGGGCATCCCCACCCGCCCCTACTTTCCCGCCCTCCACCTGATGCCCTTCTACCGGGAGCAGTTTGGCTTCAAGCCAGGCGACTTCCCTGTCACAGAAGCGGTGGCATCCTCCACTTTGGCCCTGCCCTACCACAACAACATGACCCACGAGCAGGTGCAGTACGTCTGCGACCAGCTCCGGGCGCTCACAGAGGCGCTGCCCTAGTGGCGTCGTTGCCCGCCAGGATACCGTTGCTCCTCCGTTACCGGCGCCCCGTTGTTGTCGTCGTTCAACTCCTGCTGGTGGTAGCGGTGTACGTGGCGGCTTTCCTGGTGCGGTACGACTTTCAGCCGTCGCAGATCCCCACGGAGACCGTGCTGAAATCGCTGCCCCTGCTGCTGGCGGCTCGCATCGCCGCCATGGGGTTGTTCCACCTCTACCAGGGGCTGTGGCGATACGTCAGCGTCAAGGACCTCTGGCAGATCATGAAGGCCAGCACCGCCGGCTCCCTGGTCTTCATTCCCGTGGCCTGGCTGCTCTTTGGGCCGGACGACTTCCCCGCCGGCGTCTTTCCCATGGAGTGGGCAGGGAACATTCTGGCCCTAGGGGCCGTCAGGGTTGCCGGCATCCTGGCCCGAGAGACCCTTGGCCTGGGTCATTCCAGGCCACCGGGCCTGAAGCGGCTGCTCATCATCGGCGCGGGAGACGCCGGCGCTGTGTTGTGCCGCGAAGCTCAGGAGCACCAGGAGCGTGGCTACCTGCCCGTGGCATTCATAGATGACGCCCCCTGGAAGGCTAGGGCTTCAGTCCACGGTGTGCCCGTACTGGGCAACCGGGACGAGATTCCCAGGGTGTGCGAAGAGCAGCGCGCTGACGTCATCTTCATCGCCATCCCCTCGGCCACCCGGGAGCAGATGCGGGGCATCGTGGAGCGGTGTCGCGAGACTGGTCTTCCCTTCACCACCCTGCCCGCCATCCCCAGCATCCTGGCCGGCAGGGTGAGCCTGGACATGCTCCGACAGGTGGATATTACGGACCTGCTGGGCCGCGCGCCGGTGGAGCTGGACAGAACGGCGATAGGTTCGTACCTTCAAGGCAAACGCATCCTGGTAACAGGCGCCGCCGGCTCCATCGGCTCCGAGCTTGCCAGGCAGATTGCTTCGTTCCGACCGGAGCTTCTGATCTTGCTTGACCGTGCAGAGAACCCCCTGTTCTTCTTTGAGGACGAGTTTCGCCGCAGCTTTTCGGAGCAACCCTTCGTAGCAGAAATAGGGGATGTGTGCGAATACGCGAGCCTGTGCCGCCTTATAGAGGTGCACCGGCCTCACATCGTCTTCCACGCCGCAGCCCACAAGCATGTGCCACTGATGGAGCGCACCCCTGCCGAGGCGGTGCGCAACAATGTGATGGGAACCTACAACCTGGCCCTGGCTTCCCAGAGGTTCGGCGTAGAGAGGTTTGTCCTCATCTCCACCGACAAGGCGGTCAAACCCACCAGCGTCATGGGGGCCACCAAACGGGTGGCGGAGCTGCTTCTACGGTCCATGAACCACAAGGGGCAGACCCGCCTCGTTGCGGTGCGCTTCGGCAACGTGCTGGGCAGCAACGCCAGTGTGGTGCCTATCTTCCAGGAGCAGATCGCCCGAGGCGGGCCTGTGACCGTAACCCACGCTGAAGCCAGACGCTACTTCATGACCATACCAGAGGCTGCACAGCTTGTACTGCAAGCAGGCGCTCTGGGCACGGGGGGCGAGATCTTTGTGCTGGACATGGGCCAGCCTGTGCGCATCCTGGACCTGGCACGGGAACTGATCACCCTGTCTGGGAGGGTGCCGGACAAGGACATCCCGATCGTGTTTACAGGGCTGCGCCCAGGAGAAAAGCTGACGGAGGAGCTGGCCCTGGAGGGGAAAGACCTGCTGCCCACGAGTCATCCAAAGCTACGGGTGCTCCTGGAAGAGCCGCCAGCCAGGGACATGGAAGCTCTGGTGAGCGACCTGGGCCAACGCCTTGCGGTGCTGTCCCCTGACCAGGTGCGGGAGGAGCTGGGCCTGCTGGTGCCGGAGTACAGGCCCGGGAGTGCGCCACCAGGCCACCTGGACGGATAGGCACCGGCGATGTGCGGTAGGAGAAGGGGCGTCCCGACGAGTCGGGACGCCCCTTCTCTTTCCAAGCCCTGGCGCGGCTAGGGCGCAGGCGCAGCAGATCCACACACAAGGCTTGCCCGTTCCTCCAGGCTCAGGTCGGGCTTGCCCAGCCACCGGCAACGGAACTCCTCTTCGCCGATCTGGCCTTGCAGCTTCGCTTCCAGGTCCTTGCGCAGGTCTGCCAGCAGCGGGGCCCTGGATGGCTCCTCTCGTATGTTCTTGTAGAGGGAGGTCAGCGCCGGGGCGTATCCCTCCTGCAACGCCTGCTGGCGGATCGTCGCCTCCCCCACACCAGCAAGACCCGGAGCAAGCTGCCGCGCCTGGTCAATGAAGTCCTGGGCCAGGCTGCGCAACGCCGGGTTGGAAGCCGAGGCCGACTGGTACACCTTCGCCAGGCTCAAGTACAGGCGCGGGTTCTGAGGCTCGCTCTTGAGGGCTGCCTTTCCTTCCCTCTCTACTTGTTCCAGCACCAGCGGGTCCTCGCTCCTGGAGCCGCGTTCCCAGTATTCCGCCAGGGTGTCAAAGAGGAACTGGCGTCCCAGAGTGGCCAGAGGAGGGAAGACCTCAAAGCTGGCCTGGGCGTCGGCCACGAACTGTTTCACAGTGGATCCCTGGACGGGATAGACCACCGCAGCATGGTAGGGACGGTAGTTCAGCCAGAACAGCAGGAAGGCCACCGCTAGTGCGGCCGCAGCACTGGCGAGGCCCAGGGCCACCGGACTGATCGGCGCCTCCATGGCAAAGGGCGAACGAGCGCCGGGCCTCCCTGGTAGGTTTGCGGGTGCTCTCGCTACCCCCCTGCTCCTCCGCCCTCTGCTGCTGGAGGGTCCTTGGGCTGCTGCGGCTGCCTGGCGGGCCGGCTGCGCTGGCTCCGATGCCGGGCGGTCCTCCCGGCTGGCGGCCCAGGCCATGAGCAGCGCGAAGGACAGGAGGGTCCCAGGGGTATCAAAGAGGAACAGGTCTTGCACAATGTACCCCACGGCGGCGGCGAGCAAGAACAGGGCCAGCGCTCGCTCCTGGGGGTCACGGCGCACCGCCGCCAGCATCACCCACAGCACCCTACCAACGATCAAGAGGTACAGGGTTAGCCCGACAAGGCCCTTGGTGACCATCTCTTCCACCGGCTTATTGTGGGCCTGGTCCGCCACCTGGACGCCGATGGTCGTGTCTTTGCCGGTGGCGTTGCGGTCAAAGGCCACGGCGAAGTTTTCCGGCCCCCATCCGAAGGCGGGCTTCTGGGCAAAAGCTCGCAGCCCCACCGTTGCCACTGTCAGGCGGCTTCTCACCGATGTGTCCTCGCCTCCCAAGCGAAGGGTTGATTCAAAGCGTTGAAGGAGCACGTTGGAACGGGCCAGAGCCTGGAAGGGGGCTGTGGAACGGACCAGGGGCAACGAGACCACCAGCAAGAAAAGTGCACCTAACCCAACCCCCACCACTATGCGAGACCGACGCTCCTGGCCCCAGATTAGGTAGCCGACGCCCGCCGCTAGCAGGCCGGCTATCAGGCCGAGGGCTGCTCCTCGTGTGCCAGAGAGGGTCAGCACCCAGATACAGAGGACTGCCGTGCTTACCCAGAAGGCCCGCCACAGTATCAGGTACTCTCCCCCATCGCTGCCACCAACCCTGCGCCGGGGGCGCGCCCGCCGTCCCGGCTGCGGTTCTTCTTCAGGGGACCTGTGGAAGGACCGCGCGAGGTACCCAAGGGCCACCAGGCTGTTCACGAGGGTGTAGGCCGCCACATAGGTGGCGTTGCCGAAGGTAATATCCAGGCGCGACGTGGGCTTGAAGTACCAGAAAAGGGCGTCCAAGAGACGGATGTTGAAGTGCTGGGCGAGACCCAAAATGGAGATGACCAGGGCGATGCCCAGGTTTGCGTTCAGGAGCCAGCGCCAGTGGCGGGTGTTCTGCACCAGGTTCGCCACCACAAGGAGGAACAGCAGCCAGTGTGCCAGGTCAAAGACGCCCCCCATGCGACGAAAGTCCCCCCAGAAGCTGCGCTGGAAGCTCACCCCCAGGTAGGCAGAGACAAGGGCCACGACCAGGTACACCCCGAAGAGCCACACGATCCAGGAGCGGCGTGGCTTGTAGCGTGGCTCCACGAGGGCCAACAGCACCCACTGGGCAAAGACGATCTCCACCAGGGAGCGGAACCAGATAGCCTTGCCAACCACGTAGGGAAACAGGGTCTTCTCGCTTACCACCAGGGGTGTCAGAAGAATGAGAAGCACACCTGACCAGATGCCGATACGGAGGATGTCTTGAAGACGTGGGTTCATCGCAGGGGGTAGCCTTCACCAAGTATGTTCAGGATGCGTTGGCCGAGGGGTATCATACCTTAAAAGCCATAGCATAGCCTACCAGCTAAGGGGTTCTGTTTGCCTTTGCGTGGTTTCATGCCCCCCGACTGAAGTCGGGGGTTAGCAGAATCTAAACCTGGCACTAATGGTCTTTGACCATATAGACTGCTCCTGGGTTCTGACCTAACCCCCTCTGGCTCCCACCTTCGCTTCCCCATTCGCTTCGCTCAGGGCTTCGGCTCACTCAAGGACAAGCTCTTCCCCCAAGGGAAGGGGGAGCAGATTGGCTAGAATCGGTGTGATGCGGCTCTGCCGCATCACACCGATCCCTCAAATAATCGTCCCCCTCTCCGTTGCGGAGGGGGGGACTACAGAGGGAGAGGATGGGTCTTATTGGCATCATAATTGTTCAATGACCATAAGTCGGGGGTTGGGTGAACTGAAAACCTGGCACTCTAGTGCCAGGAGCAGTTATGAACACCCAGAAGCAAACGGAACCAGCTAAGGAGGGCAGTTGATGGCCCGTTGTCTTCCAGTTTGAGGGACACTCCCCTCTTCCCGCGGAGCGCCTTGTAAGAGATGGTGTGATTCTTCCTGCACCTGCCAGGCTCCGGCGGCTCTGGGTAACCATCCCTCTTTCCCTTGCTTGCCCCTGCGCCAGTAAACCTCTAAGATACTTCCTGCCCCCACCACGGGCCACTTCCTACTAGAGGTCCATCAACGAATGTATGCCGAAATCATCGCCTCTGGCACCGAGTTGCTGATGGGCGAGACCCAGGACACCAACTCCTCCTACCTGGGGTCCCGGTTGCCTGCCCTGGGGTTGGAGGTACGCCAGATCACCCTGGTAGGTGACCACCTGGAGCGCTATGCCGAAGTGCTGGAGCGCTCCTGGAGGCGCAATCCCTTCACATTCACCACCGGCGGTCTGGGGCCTACGGTGGACGACGTGACCCGAGAGGCCATCGCCCAGGTCATGGGGGAGCAGGTGCAGGTGGACGAGGAGCAGCGCCAGGTGTTGCTTCGCCTGTTCAGGAGCCGTGGGCAGCAAGACATGCCCGCTCGCAACATCAAGCAGGCGTGGCTTATCCCATCGGCCAGGGCCATCCCCAACGGCGTGGGTACCGCGCCCGGCTGGTGGGCGGAAAAGGAAGGCCGCGTCATCGTGGCCCTGCCCGGGCCGCCCAGGGAGCTGTCTCTCATGTGGGATGGGCACGTTGTTCCCCAGATCAAGGAACGGGTGAAGGGCAGCGTGGTGCTGACGCGCACCATCAAGACCATCGGCCTGGGAGAGGCCCTGGTGGACGAAATGGCGACGGAGGTGCTGGGCGTGGCGAACCCTTACGTCGGCACCTACGCTAAGCCCGATGGCATCTACCTGCGCGTCATCGCCCGGGGCGGCACCGAGGCCGAGGCCCGTCGCCTGCTGGACCCCGTAGACCACAAGCTGCGCGCCATCTTCGGCAAAAACGTGTGGGGAGTTGACGACGAGTCGGTGGAGGAGACCGTTGGGGCCATGCTCCGGGGAAGGGGCCTCACTCTTGCCACAATGGAGTCCTGCACCGGCGGCATGCTGGCCAGCACCATCACCGACGTTCCAGGCAGCTCGGGCTACTTCAGGGGCGGCGTCATCTCCTACACCAACGAGCTGAAGATCGCCTCGGGTGTGCCGGCGCACCTCATTGAGGCCCACGGGGCCGTCAGCGAGCAGGTGGCCTCGGCCATGGCCCAGGCTGCTCGCGCTCGCCTGGGGGCAGACCTGGGCGTAGGCGTCACGGGGGTGGCCGGCCCTGAAGCCCTGGAGGGCAAGCCGCCGGGCACCGTGTACATCGGCATCGCCGACGCCCGCGGCGCCAAAGCGACCGCTTACCGTTTCCCGGCCAACAACCGTACCCTGGTCAAGCGCAGGGCCGTAACCTCGGCCCTGATTGCTCTCCGGGCGTCCCTGTTGGAAGGCTGAGGGTGTGCGACGAGGCGAGACGGCCCTGCGCGGCGAGAGGGACGTTGTGGACGCACTGACCCTGTTCGGCGCAACGTCGGTCAGCGCGATGCTGGTTTTCTACGCGCTGGAAAGTCGCTCGCCCCTCTTTGTTCTTGCGTTCGCGGCGGCCTGTCTCGCCGCGTCGCTCTATGGTTTCCTCCAGGGGGCCTGGCCCTTCGGCGTCGTTGAGGGGGTCTGGTCCGGGGTGGCCCTGGGGCGGTGGCGGAGGCGGGCGAGGTCAAAGTAGCAGCGCGGGGGCGTGCCCCCACGGCTATCCGGCGGCGAGCGCCACAATTGATAGGGGGCAGCCCGATGCCATCCTTCTCCGAAGAGCTGAAGAACGAGGCCCAGCCGATTTGGGACCGCATCTTCCTGCATCCGTTTCTCGCGGAGGCACGGGAGGGCCGTCTCCCTCTGGAAAAGTTTCGCTACTACCTTCTCCAGGATTTCCATTACCTGGAGGGCTTCGCGCGGACGGTGGCCATCGCCCTGGGGAAGGCCCCGGACTCCGACTCCGTGGAGGCCCTGGCGAAGCGCGTCCTGACTCCCATTGAGCGCCCTCTCCACCGCCAGCTCCTGGACTCGGTGGGAATCTCCCCGGAGGAGGCGGCGAAGGCCGAGCCTTCCCCCACCAACCTGGCCTACACCAACCACATGCTGGTGACCGCCTTCCAGCATGGCCTTGGGCCCACAGCAGCGGCCCTCCTGCCCTGTCCGTGGACCTACCACCACCTGGGCAGTGTTCTGGGGGAGATAGACCACCCTGTCTACGGCCCCTGGGCCGCCTTCTATCTCACGGGCGCCCTGGAACACAGCGTCCAGGCGTGGCGTGGTTTTGTGGACCAGGTTGGCGCAGCAGCTAGCCCTGCGGAGCGGGAGGCGATGCGCAGGGCTTTCCTCGCCAGCAGCCGCTATGAGCTGCTGTTCTGGGACATGGCCTACACGATGGAGCGGTGGCCGTAGTTTCGCCGCATGTAACCCCCTTCGTCCTCCATCTCTGAATGGTCTTAAGCGAAATAACCTAACCCCCTTAATCCCCCTCCCCTTTGGGGGAAGGGGGAGATCGTAAACGTGAGTATCTGAACACGGTCTTGCCGTGTTCAGATACTCCCGACAAGAGCATCCCCCTCTCCGTTGCGGAGAGGGGGACGAGAGGGGGAGAGGTCAGAACCACCATGGACAAGTATTTGGTTAATGACCATCAGAAGTTCCTTCCATCACCATCTGGCCCATGCCACGGGGGTTGAAACAGGCCCCTTCGTCTCCCCTTTCCTGTCAGCCCTTGCACCAGGCTTTGCGTGCGCGGGGCAGACAAAGAGGCGGGCCAAGGTGTTTGACCCGCCTCTCACGTTTCGCCAGGCAAGCTACATCTTGCCGCCCTTCTTGGTGGTGGCAGGCTTCTTGCCGCCAGCCTTGTTATGGGTTGCACAGGTGGCACACATTGCGGAATCACCTCCTTTCGCCTCGGCTTGGGAATATGTACTATGGTGACCATGGGGCAGCCAGTTGTCAACACCTTTCCTTCTTTGAGAGGCAAATTAGGACAAAAACCCAGTTGGGCAGTACCCGGTACGGTCGGGACGCCGCTGTCCCGGGCCGGGGGAGCCTTCCCCCTCGCCACTTGCCATGATAGAACTGCGCGCTTTTAAGCCTCTGGACAGCCCCATCATCACCGCTTTCCTGTTCCATCCGCGCCAGGGGTGGACAGCGCCTCCCGCCGGGGCCACAGATCACGTCGTCCCCATCTCGGCAGAAGTGCGCCTGGTGTGCCGCTCCTATGCGGCCAGGCCCTCCAGCGAGACGGTGCTGTACTTTCACGGCAACGGCGAGATTGCCTGCGACTACGACGACATCGCCCGCCTCTTCCAGGAGCTTGACCTCAACCTGTTTGTGGCGGACTATCGGGGCTATGGAAGCAGCACGGGGGCGCCCTCCTTCACCGCTATCCTCCAGGACGCCGAGGCGGTGTACCGCTACGTCCTGGACTGGCGAGCCGCCCGTGGCCTCTCCCCTGCCCTCTTTCTCATGGGCCGCTCTCTGGGCAGCGCCCCTGCCCTCTGGCTGGCCTGCGCCCACCCCGAGGCCATCCGTGGTCTGATCATTGAGAGCGGCTTTGGCAGCCCGGTGCGTCTCCTGGCCCACCTGGGCATGCCCCTGGGAGAGGACGAGGCGGCACGGGTGGAGGAGGCCAGCCAGCGCCTCGTCAAGGGAGTGACAACGCCGGCGCTCATCATCCACGGCGCCAACGACCTGCTGGTGCCCCTATCCGAGGCGCAGTACCTGCACGACGACCTGGGCAGCCGGGAGAAGACGCTGATCGTGATTCCACGGGCGCAACACAACAACCTCCTCCAGGTGGGGGAGCAGCGCTACTTCTGGGCGATTGACCAGTTCACGCGGGGGAAGATGGGGTGAGGGAACGGAAAGGGCAACGCATGCGTCGCCTCTACTCGTTTTGCACAAGGTCCATGAATGCCTCAACCGAGAGTTCAGCCTGATTGAGGATAGACTTCAGGGTACCCGGTGGAAGGATTCTGTTGCCGTGAACTGGGATGATGACATAGGGGTCGGCATTGGATTTGCGTAAGAAATGGTGGCTGCCTCTTACATGACTGAGACGGTATCCGTTTCTAAGAAGGAGCCTCAACACATCATTTCCGCTGATTCGCGGCAGAGGAGGCATTACCGTAACACTTCAACTTCCATGAGTCTTGCCATAGTATCCCCTGGGGGAATCTCCACACCATCTTTCTCAGCCGCCTCCAGGTAGCCCAGAATCGCCTCTTGGGTCATTTCCAGGGCCTCTTCTTGGGTCTCCCCATAAGTAGAGAGCCAGTTCAAGGCCGGCACATGAGTTACCCAAAGCTGCTCCTGCTCGTCCCAGGTAAGGATGATGGTGAATTTCTGGGTGGCCATGCGAGTTTCTCCCTTGGCCCTTCTTCTAGCCTCTGATGATACAATACAGGCACTCTGGCTGTCTGGCAACGCAGCGCCTCCCACAACAACCTGCACAACGTCGGCGAGCAGCGCTACTTCTGGGCCATAGACCAGTTCACCCGGGGCAAGGTGGGATGAGAGAAGGTAGGGGCGCAGCATGCGTCGCCCCTACCGAAGATTAACGAAACCCAGGACTCAACTCCTGGGTTTCGTTGCACCGTCCTGTAGGGGCACGATGTATCGTGCCCTTACGCGTTTGTCCAGAACAACTGTCAACCTCCCACTGGCCATCCTCCCTCCATTTCCGGCAACCATTTCTGAAAGTTAATGCTAGAATACCCTCACATTCCACTATGCTTGTTGCTGAAGGAGTCCCCGTGACCCTCCTCTTGAAAGAAGCCGACGTGCAGAAACTGCTGACCATGGACGTGGCCATCGCCGCGGTGGAAGAGGCCTTTCGCCAGCGGGGTCTGGGCAACGCTGGCGTGCGCCCTCGCACCCGTATGGCCATGGCTAACGGCTCTCAGAGCCTCATGGCGGGGTGGGTCGGCGGAAGCGCCAACGCCTACGGGCTAAAGGTCTACGACGGACCACGGGCCGGCGGTACGGCCCGGCCCACGGGCATGATCGTTATGCTGTACGACGGCGCGACGGGGCAGTTGCTTGCCCTGGTGGAGGGCAACCACCTGGGCCGCATGAGGACCGGCGCGGCCAGCGGCGTCGCCACCAGATACATGGCTAACCCCGATGCCTCCACCGTCGGCGTCATCGGCGCCGGCAACCAGGCCGCCACCCAGCTTGAGGCCGTTTGCCTTGTGCGCCATATCCGCTACGCCTGGGCCTACAGCCGCACGCCGGAGCGTCGGGAGGCTTTCGCCCAGGAGATGACGCGGCGGCTGAACATCCCGGTGCGGGCCGTGGAGAGCGCCGAGGAGTGCGTGACCAACGCCGAGATCGTCGTCACCATCACCAACTCCGCTACGCCGGTGCTGGAGGGCAAGTGGCTGGGCGATGGTTGCCACGTGAACGCCGCGGGCAGCAACAACCCGCTGCACGCCGAGGTGGACGTGGAGACCATCCGCCACGCCGCCCTGATCGCCGCCGACGACGTGCCCCAAGCGCAGCAAGAGTGCGGCGAGCTGATTGCAGCGGCCCAACAGGGGGCGTTCCGGTGGGAGCGCGTGGTGGAGCTGGCGGACATCGTAGCGGGCAAAGTCAAGGGGCGTCCCAGCTACGAGGCCATCACCCTCTTTGAGTCCCAGGGTATCGGCACCGAGGACGTGGCCGCCGCCCGCGCCGTCTACGAGGCCGCCCTGAAGACAGGCGCTGGCATGGAGATACCTCTGGGGTAGGGATGCCCCCAACGCTGGAAGCAACAGCTCCAGCAGACACTGCCATGAGAGAGCCTGAAGCAGACCCCCATCACCGACACGTTTTCCGCCTCCGGCGCCCATACCGAGAAGAAAGTCTCTGCTGCGCCGCCGTGTTGTAGGGGATAGGCCTCCAGCTTTTCATACAGACGAAAGTGGCTCCCTTCGTTGAAGAGAAACGTATCGTCATCGGTTATCAGGCTTGTGCTGTAGTCAACGGTGGCTTTTACCATCTAACCCCGCCCATGGGGATAGTGTCCTGGACTACGCCTTCTGGCAGATTGAACTATAGTTCCCGCGGCGCCATGGGTGCCTCTTCGTCATCACTGGCAGCGATTGGAAGCCCACGCTGCTGGCGGAGTTCGTTCATCCGGTTGATGGGCCTCAGGAGCTGGCGGCTTCGTGCCCCGGCGACCGTCTCAAACTGCTTCTGAACGGAGTTGATGCGGCTCCCCAGGGTCTCCAGCTCTTTGCCGAACTTGCGCCACTCCTCCATGAAACGCCCGTGAAGCGAGAGCAACTCGTCCGACGCCTTCTGCAGCGCAAAGCTCTCCACTGCCTGCCGCACCAGCGCCAGCATCGCATAAAGCATCTGCGGAGAGCAGCAAACCACGCGCTGTTTCAGACCATCATCCAGCACACCAGCGTCGGCTTCGTGGATGAACGCATAGACGGCTTCGTTCGGGATAAAGAGCAGCACGTAGTCCACCGTGCCCCCCTCGGGGTCAATGTACTCGCGGTTGGTAATCTCCTTGATCCGGCCGCGCACGTCCCGCATGAACGCCATCTTGTAGGATTCACGCTCGCCGTCTGTGGCAGCTTCAAGGAAGCGGAGGTAGTTGTCTAGCGGAAACTTGACGTCCATGTTCATACGCAAACCTCCGGGCAGGAAGAACTCGAAATCCGGACGCGAGCCCGCGGCTTCCAAGGCGGCCTGCTTTCGATAGTTCACGCCCTCCTGCATACCGATGCGCTGGAGAATGTCCTCCGCCATGCGTTCCCCCCATTGACCGCGAGCGCGGGTATTGGTGAGAGCTTGACGCAGCGCATCGGCGGTAGCTGTCAGAGCGAGGGTCTGTGCACCCATGGACCGTATCTGTGTGGAGAGTTCAGTAAACTTGGCCTCTCGCTCCTTCTCAACATTCTGGACATAGACTCTCACCTTCTCCAGGGCGCTGTCCATCTGCTCCAGACGCTGGTCAATGAGCTGTTTCTTGGTGTCCAACTCCCCCTTGTTGGCTTCGGTAGCGCGGGACAGCCGCTCATTGGCCAGGCTCAGGAACTGATCGGAGTTCTGCTGGAGCGCGGATTGCGATAGGGCCTGCAACTCGGCCTTCAAGGCGTTGGAAAGCTCTTGGCGACTGGCGCCTCTCAGCAGTGCGTAGAGCAACAACGCTGTAAGCGCAACAACGGCGACCGCAAGGATGGCGAGTGCAGCTTCCATAAACATCACCTTCTATAGGGCTGCAGTTTGGTGGCCCAAGCGCGCCGCGACCTCTCCGCTACTCCAACGTCCGGCATTGGCTCCATAGCCGGCGACCCACAACTGGCAGACGCTCCCCACCACGCGGAGACAGCATGAAAACATCACGCGGGGCAATGTGGTATGCCCCGCGTAACGAACCAGTGGCAGATCCGTAGGGTTACGTGCCCACAGGACCCTTCCGCAGCCGGCGGCCATCAGCCGGCAACTGCGGCCCCGGCGGGAACGTGCGCGCTCACCCAGCCAACGCCCAGCTCTTGCAGCTTCTCGTCGGTGGGCGCCCCGGTCTCTCTGTCCCAGCCCATCATGCCGTAGAAGGTATGGATGGCCTGGTTCATGGCATCGGGATTGATGGCCGTGTTCTTGAGAGCGCCTCTAGGGGTCGGAGAGAAGAAGCGCTTGGGAAGGTGGTCGTCCGCGGAGGTCAGGCCCTCCCGGAGATTAAAGGCCCGGTCCATCGTCGCCACCCGCTCGCCCAGCTTTATCGCCTCCACGGTGGTGTAGTCCCAACCGGTCAGGGCCCGCAGCATCTCCACCTGCTGATTCAGGGTCCAGGGAACGAAGTGGCAGTTGATGAGGGAGTCGCCGAACATCCGCAAGGTGTGGGCGTTCTTCATCATGGCTACCTTGGCGGCGCTCAGGTCGTCGGGACGCAAGGGGTCCAGGGACCCCAACTGGCGCACCGTGTCCATCCCACGCCCTTCCTGCATAAAGGCGGTGTCGTGAAGGCCCGACATATGGTCGCCGCCGATGGCTCCCACCGAGTAGATGAGGCCCAGGCCCTGCTTGAGCCGGGGCTCGTGCATACCAAACTCCACGCCCTTGACCTGCATGGCATACTCCTCAGAGCCACGCCCGATGCGTTGGGCCGCCTTGCGACTGCCGTCGGCCAGGATGTCGCCGATGCCCTCGCGGTGGGCGATCATGTCAATAACCTTGAGCATGGCCTGGGCGTTGCCGAAGCGGAGGTCAAGCCCGCCGGTATCCGCCGGGGTCAGGATCTCCTTCTCAAAGCACTCCATAGCAAAGGCAATGGTGCCGCCCGTGGAGATGGTGTCCAGGGAATACATGGAGCAGAGCTCGTTTGCTTTACAAATGGCGGCCAGGTCATCTATGCCCAGGAAAGAGCCGAAGGAGGCCAGGGTCTCGTACTCGGGGCCGCCGCCCCTGCGGTCCACCTTGTAGGACTCGGTCTCCAGCTCCACCACCTTCTTGCAGCGCACCTGGCATGCGGGACAGGCCTCCATAGCCACCCTGTACTGGTCTCTGACAGCATCGGCGGTGATCTTCGCCACGTTCTCAAAGGACCCGTCGCTCCAGTTGCGCACTGGCAGGTTCCCCTGAGCGTTCCCTCCAATCATCCCTGCGGCGGCGCCAGTGCCCAGCTCGTGCATGTTGCCGGCGTTGCCAATGTTCATATAGTTGTTGTTCATGTACTTGGCCATATCCCGCAGCTTTTCGGGGTCTGCGGGCTGCGGCACGCTGCGCCCCTTCACCGCCACGCACTTCAAGTTCTTGGAACCCATCACCGCCCCCAGGCCGCCTCGTCCCGCCGCATTGCGCAAGTCCGTTATGATGCAGGAGATAGCCGCCAGGTTCTCGCCCGCTGGCCCTATAGTGGCGGTGCGCACGAAACGCTGGCCCAGATCCTTTTCTATGTCCTCCTGCGTCTCAAACACCGTCTTCCCCCACAGATGCTGGGCGTCCTTGATCTCCACCTCTCCATCGTGAAGCCAGAGATAGACGGGGCAGGAGGCTCGCCCTGTGACCACCAGGGAGTCATACCCGGCCCTTTTCAGCTCAAAGCCGAAGAAACCGCCAACCTCGCTCTTGGCGATGCCCCCACTCAAGGGAGACTTGGCGCCAATGCAGTTCCGGGATGCGCCGGGCATAGGGGTGCCCGTCATCGCGCCCAGGGCAAAGACCAGCACATTGTCCGGGGAAAGGGCGTCCGCGCCCGGCTTCATCTCCTTCAGCAGGTAGTACCCCACGAAACCAGCGCCCCCCAGGTAACGCCGATAGAACAGCTCGTTGGGTTCCTCCACCCACACGCGACGCTCTCCCAGGTCAACCCTCAGAATTTTCCCGGTTAGCCCTTTTACCACGGAGTGACTCCTTTCCTCTGCGGCGGTGTGGCAGGATTCCGGCCACAGCGATTGTGACGAAGCTTGGTGCCTTGGCGGCCCTGGTAACTAGCTCAACATGGCTTTCTGCACATCAGCCTGAAGGCTGGGGCATTATGCCGCCCCCATATGGTCATTGACTAACTAGTGTCCTGTATCAGAGATTCGTTGCATTTATGGATTGGCTTGGACATGTCATGCTGAACGAAGTGAAGCATCTGGGGCGGCGGGAGACCCCTCCCCAGATTCTTCGCTGCGCTCAGAATGACTTGTTGAAAGTCGCTTTGTTCAAATACCTTCAGGGTGTGCGCCAAAGGGAGTCCTGAGATTGCTTCTCAGTCCTTCACGGATGCGAGTTGCTCTCCCACCCAGCTTATTCCCAGTTCAGCGAGCTTCTCCTGGGTAGGGATCCCTGTCTCGCTGTCCCACCCCATCATGTTGTAGAAGGTATGAATAGCCTGGTCCATGGCCTCGCGGTTGATGGGCGTGTTCTTGAGCGCGCCCCTGGGGGTCGGACCGAAGAAGCGCTTGGGGAGCTGATCGTCCTCAGCAGTCAGCCCCTCGCGGAGATTGAAAGCCCTTCCCATGGTAGCCACTCGCTCCCCCAACTTCAAGGCCTCCACGGTGGTGTAGTCCCAGCCGGTCATCGCCCGCAGCAGCTCCACGTGCTGGTTCAGCGTCCAGGGAACGAAGTTGCACATGGCCAACGAGTCGCTGAACAGGTTCCGCACATGAACACTCCGGGCCATGGATACCTTGGCGGCGCTCAGGTCGTTGGGAGGAAGAGGGTCCAGACTCCCCAGGGCCCGCACAGCCGCCATGCCAGGGCCTTCCTGGGAAAAAGCGGTGTCGTGAATCCCGGAGACATGGTCGCCGCCGTTCATCGCCACCGAGTAGATAAGGCCAAGGCCCTGTTTCAGCCGTGGCTCGTGCATGCCCAGCTCTACCCCTTTGACCTGCATGGCGTACTCTTCGGCTCCGCGCCCGATGCGCTGCGCCGCCTGGCGACTGCCGTCGGCCAGGATGTCGCCGATGCCGTCGCGGTGGGCGATCATGTCAATAACCTTGAGCATGGCCTCCGCATTGCCAAAGCGGAGGTCAAGCCCGCCGGTGTCCGTGGGAGTCAGGATCTCCTTCTCAAAGCACTCCATGGCGAAGGCGATGGTACCGCCCGTTGAGATGACGTCCAGGGAGTACAGGGAGCACAGCTCGTTGGCCCTGCAGACGGCAGCCAGGTCGTCTATTCCCAGGAAAGAGCCAAAGGAAGCCAGCGTCTCATACTCTGGGCCGCCGTTCCGCCGGTCCACCTTGTAGAACTCGGTCTCCAGCTCCACCACCTTCTTGCAGCGGACCTGGCAGGCAGGGCAGGCCTCCATACCCACCCGGTACTGGTCCCTCACGGCGTCTGCCGTAATCTTGTCCGCCGTCTCAAAGGAGCCGTCGCCCCAGTTCCGAACAGGCAGGTTGCCGATGGAGTTTCCGCCGACCATCAGCGCGATATTGCCGGTGCCCAGCTCGTGAAAGCTGCCGCCAGAGCCAATGTTCATGTAGTTGGTGTTCATCCACTTGGCCATTTCCAGCAGCCTGTCGCGCTCCGCCGCCTGGGGCACGTTGCGCCCCTTTACCGCCACGCACTTCAGGTTTTTGGAACCCATCACCGCGCCCAGGCCGCCCCGGCCAGCAGCGTTGCGCAGGTCCGTTATGATGCAGGAGATGGCCGCCAGGTTTTCGCCCGCCGGCCCGATGGTGGCGGTGCGCACAAACCGCTGCCCCAACTCCGCCTCTATGAGGTCCTGCGTCTCCAGAACGGTCTTACCCCAAAGCTGACGGGCATCTTTGACCTCCACCTGCCCTTCGTGAATCCAGAGGTAGACGGGGGATGCGGCTTTCCCTTCCACGATAAGGGCGTCATAGCCCGCCCGCTTGAGCTCGTACCCGAAGAAGCCGCCTACCTCGCTCTTGGCCATGCCGCCGCTCAGAGGCGACTTCGCGCCGATGCAGTTCCGGGAGCCGCCCGGTACGGGAGCGCCGGTCATGGGCCCCAGGGCAAAGATAAGCATGTTGTCCGGCGAAAGGGGGGCAGCGCCAGGCTTCATCTCCTTCAAGAGGTAGTAGCCCACAAGGCCTGCCCCTCCCAGATAGCGGCGGTAGAAGAGATCGTTTTGCTCATCCACTCGTACCCGGCCATCTCCCAAATGCACCCGCAGTATCTTGCCGGTGACCCCTTGCGCCATGTCAGCTACTCCTTTACGGGATTGGCTCGCAGCGACTCCCCGCCACCGATGGGAGGGAAGAAGAGAACAACTGACCCTTCCGTGAGGGTGTCGGAGGCAGACGCCAGCGTACCATTCAAGCTGGCGTTCCAGGGCTCGTTCACGTCTATGCCCAGCAGCGCAAGCAGGCCAATGACGCTGGTGCCCTCCTCCACGTCCAACTCTGTAGTCCGCCGTTCGTCAGGCAAATACTTGCGCAGCGGGCCGAACACTTCCACCGTAACATGCACTGTGCGTCACACCTTTCCATGCTCCAGGAGCGATTATCCGCAACCACCCTGCCGTTGTCAATGCGACCCCCCTGGGCTTCCGTTTGCCAGGGGATGGTACCATCCCCTGGCACCAAGGTGCCAGGTTTTAGGTTCACCCGACCCCCGACTTCAGTCGGAGGCATGCAGAACACCCCAAAACAAACGGAATCCTGCTTTAAGTCTTGCTTGCCTGGGGGTGGCATCCATATCTCACAACGGAGGGTCATTGACCAGATAACCTAACCCCCTCTGGCTCCCTCCTTCCCGCACGGGAACGGGGAGGAGATACACTTGAATGGGTGTGATGCGGCCTTGCCGCATCACACCCATTCCTCAGCAAATCGTTCCCTCTCATCCCAGGAGGGGGGGACTACAGGGGGTGAGGTTGGTGCCCTCCTGCCTGAACGACAGGCCGTCAGGTGTACTTCGTCTTTTCCAGGGCCGTTTCGTCCATCC
Source organism: Chloroflexota bacterium (assembly GCA_016210375.1). Taxonomy (GTDB): domain Bacteria; phylum Chloroflexota; class Dehalococcoidia; order Lucifugimonadales; family JACPCL1; genus JACPCL1. Next base: position 7,399 of record JACQUH010000182.1, on the reverse strand, counting down.
CAAAGTGGTGGGCAATCTCGTGGAGGACAGTCTTGCGTACCTCCTCCACAACCTCCCTCCGGGTGGCACAGAGGGCCTCAATCGGGTGGCGGAAGATGGTGATCACGTCAGGCAGCGCCAGGTCATAGTGGGAGCGCTCGGTCAAGGGGACGCCCTGGTACAGGCCCAGTAGGCTGTAGCGGTCACCCCTTCCGCGTTCCTCCAGGTGCTCGGGCCGTGGCCAATCCCGCACCACAACATCCAAGTTGTCCATCCGCTGCCGGATAGCCGGGGGCAGGGACTCCACGGCCTGAAGCACCAGCCGCTCAAACTCGCGACGAGAGACTCGCACTGCCGTGCTCCAGCACAGGATACCCTGTCACCAGGAGGTCGCCGCCCAGGGTATGGACCTCCACATCCTTGAGGCGCGCCGCCTGTCCCACCGTCGCCACCCCCTGCCCTGCCACGGCGGGCACCGCCCTTGCGCCCCCGATGACCACCGGAGCGATGAAGGCGGCCACCTTGTCCACCAGGCGCTGGTCAAAGAGGGAGCCGAGCAGCGTGCCGCCGCCCTCGGCCAGAACGCTGGTGATCTGGCGCCGGCCCAGGTAGGCAAGGAGCGCCCTGAGGTCCACCCTGCCATCCTCGCCGGGGAAGGCCAGAACCTCCGCGCCCGCCTCCCTCAGGGCGGCCTGGTGCTCCCCAGGCATGCCCGCACCGGCGACAACCACAGGCCCGGGTTCCCTGAAGAGCCGTGCGGAAGCCGGCGTGCGCCCGTGGCTGTCCACAAGGACACGCAAGGGCTGGCGCGGGCGGGGCTGGTCGGCCTCGTCTCGGGCGGTAAGCAGCGGGTCGTCGGTCAGCGCCGTCCCGACGCCCACCATGACGGCGTCGGAGAGGGCGCGCAGGCGGTGCGCCATGCCGCGGGCGTCAACGCCGGTAATCCACCGGGAGTCGCCGGTGCGGGTGGCGATCTTGCCGTCCAGGCTGGCGGCGAACTTGGCGGTGACGAAGGGCATCCCCGTGGTGATGAACTTGCAGTAGGCCTCGTTCAGCTTGCGGCTGGCCTCGGCCCCCTCCCCTGCCGCCACCCTGATCCCCGCCGCCTCTAGCTGGGCTGCTCCTGCACCGCTGACCAGAGGGTTGGGGTCTATGAGGGCGTACCGCACCTCGGCGACGCCAGCGGCGATGATGGCGCTGGCGCAGGGAGAGGTGCGACCGAAGTGACAGCACGGCTCCAGGGTGACGTACAGCGTGGCGCCCCGGGCCTGGTCGCCCGCCTGGCGCAGGGCCACGATCTCGGCATGGGCCTGGCCTGGGGGCTGGGTGAAGCCCTCGCCCACCACCACCCCATCTTTCACCAGCACAGCCCCCACAGCAGGGTTTGGGCTTGTGGCACCCAGGGCGCGCCGGGCCAGCTCCAGGGCGCGGTCCATCGGGTCCATGGCTAGGGGGACCGTTTGGTAGAGAAGTCCTGGTATATACGACTGGCGGTCGGCTCCGTCTGGCCCTGGTACTTGCTGCCCAGCCCCGGGGAGCCATACAGGCGCTCCGCAGCCGTGGAGAGGCGAAGGAAGGATATCTGGCCTATCTTCATGCCGTAGTAAAGGGTAATGGGCAGGCGGGCAACATTGCTCAGCTCCAGGGTCAGGTGGCCCCGCCAGCCGGGGTCTACGTAGCCGGCGGTGGAATGGATAAGCAGGCCCAGGCGTCCCAGGGAGCTCTTGCCCTCCAGGCGCGCCACCAGGTCGTCAGGGATGCCTATGTCCTCCAGGGTGCTGCCCAGGATGAACTCGCCAGGGTGCAGGATGAAGGGCTGGCTCTCCGGAATGACCTCCACCTCTGTAAGGCCCTCCATGTCCTCCCGGATATCAATGTAGGGTCTGCGGGAGTTGCGGAAGACCAGGAGCTTGCGGTCCAGGTGCACATCCACGGAGGCGGGCTGGATGCATCCCTCGCCTAACGGCTCAATGATAATACGGCCCCTCAGGATCTCGTCCCGAATGCTTCTGTCGCTCAGTACCACGCTCATCTCCACCCGCTCAGGTTTCTCTAGAGAACATGCGCCACCATTCTAGCGGGCATCCCGCCGCCACCGCAACCGCAGGTCCTGCTGGCTGGCTGCCTGGGCGCATGGTTCACGCCCCGGCGTTGAGCCGCCCGAAAGCAAGGAGGAACAAAGAGGTCAGCAAAACGTTATCTATCATGGGCGCCAGTTTCCGAGTTCACGTCCCCCATAATTCAATCCGGAGGCTTGAATGCAGCGTACAAACAATCGGGCCTCTGCCTATTCTACCCCTTGCGCTAACCGAAAAGTTCCCGTACAATTCCGCTTCTCTAGTAAGTGAGGAAGGAACCTGCGATGACGCTCTACCAAGCAGAATACAAGTCCAGGGTTCGGCGTGAGAAGACGAAAGAGGCCATCGCCCTGGCCATGGAGAACCGGTGGGAGGAGGCGATCACCGTCAATCAGGCCATCCTGGAGCTGTTCCCTGACGACGTTGAGTCCTTTAACCGCCTGGGCAAAGCCTGTCTGGAGCTGGGCCGGTACGACGAGGCCCTGGCCGCTTTCACCAGGACTGTGCAGCTTTCTCCGAGCAACGTTATAGCCCGCAAGAACCTGGACCGCCTGGGCTTGCTGCGCAAAGAGCGACAGCAACCAAGGACGGTACGCAAGGTAAAGCCACAGCAGTTCCTGGAGGAGAGCGGGAAAACTCGCAGCACCGTGCTGGAACAGGTCGCTGGCAAAGGGGTGCTGGCCAAGCTGACCGCCGGAGACGCGGTTACCCTGAGCGTCTCAGGCCGCAATCTCATTGTGCAGAACGCCGATGGCGATGCCCTGGGGCAGGTACCGCCACGGCTTGCTGGGCGGCTCATCCGCCTTCTGAAGGGGGGCAACCAGTACGAAGCCGCAGTGACCCATATCCACGGGGAAGAGCTTACCGTGCTTATCCGAGAGACCTACCAGCACCCCAGCCAGCGGGGCATCAGCTCCTTCCCCACCCGGGGCGACCAGCTACGGCCTTACCTGGCACCCTCCGTCCATGACCTGGACCTGTTGGAGGATGAGGACGAGGAGATTGAAGCCGCCTTCAACTCAGAGTGGGAAGAGGAGAGCGGCGAGGAGAGCGAGGCTTTCCCACGCCATCCCTTCACCAGGGAGCCCGCCATGGAGGAGGAAGAGGAGGAGGCATAGGGCCACCGTCCCTGCTCAATGGTCATTAGCGAAATAGTTTGGCGCCTGCTCTGACCTCTCCCCTCCTTCGGCTGAAGGACGAAGGAGGGGAGTAAGGGCGCTAGGTCAATGAGGTAATGACCATCACGGGGCCATAGGGTACCCCAGCTCAGACAGAACCCAGGGGCAAGGCCACCTCGCCCCTGGGTTCTGTTCATCTTAGAACCACCCCGTCAGCCACCGCCACCAGGAGACCACAACGTCCACCGCCACGTAGCTGTCCAGCCAGCGGGCGCCATGCAGCGCGTACTCCTGGAACTCTTTCAGGGCGAGGAGCGGCAATAGCCAGGCGGCGGCCCGGGCGCCCGTTATCCGGTAACCTGGCCAGAAGCGCCGCGACGCAGCCAGGAAGACGAACCAGAACTCAAACAGGTTGGGGAACAGCAGCAGGACAGGCCGCCAACCCGTCGCCTCAAACAGCACATCGCCTGCTATGCGGTAGAGGAAGAGGCCCACCGAGACCCGCCGGGGCACGCCCGTCCAGCGCAGCGAGGCAACCAGGAACGTGGCCATGTAAGCGAGGTCTAGCGCCTTGTCCAGGGCTTGGTAGTTGCGGACGCCCCCCAGCCAGTCCATGAGGAACAGGTCTGAGAAGTCAACCAGGATGGCGATGATGGCCCCGGCAAGCTGCCAGCGGAGCACCGGCAGCGCGCCCAGGACACGCACCACGGCGATGACCGACTCCTGCCCGGTGAGCATGGCTTCCCCTCGTCTCCGCAGCTCCTATGTCTCGCCGCAATTCGCTCCAGATGGAGGCTCGCCCAAATGGTGTACGGTCCCGCTTGTTTGGGAGCGGTTTTCATGTCCCCCGACTGATGGACATTGACTATTTAGGACGACATCCCCCATGTCATGCTGAGGGAGTCCTTCAGCCGAAGGACGACCGAAGCATCTAAGGCGTTCCGACAATTACCTGCGAACTCCCCCTTGGGAACCAGACGCTCTACCCATGGTGCGCCCTAGATTCTTCGCTGCGTCCCGATGGCATCGGGACTTGCTCAGAATGACATATTGAAGTCACTTTGTTTAGTCCATGACCACAAGTCGGGGGTCAGGTGAACCCAAAACCTGGCACTTCAGTGCCAGGTCATGCTCTTCGCCTCTCCCGGCAAGCTCCACCTGGCGCACCCATTGCTTTACCCCACCCCCTCGTCGTGGTATCGTGACCGAGCCATGCCATCGCCCCTCATCGCCGTAACCGCCAGCACAGAAAAGGACGCCCTGGCCTACATCCGCTCCCTGGAGACCCGGGGCGCTCAGGTGCGGCTCTTCCTCCCCGGCCAGCCTCTCACCCCAGAGGACCCGCTGGGAGGGGCGACCGCTATTCTCCTCACCGGCGGCCCGGACATTGACGCCTCAACCTACGGCGAGGCCCCTCAGCCTGAAGCCGGGCGGCCCAACCCGTCCAGGGACCAGTTGGAGCTGGGACTGCTGCGTCACGCCCTGGCCCGGGACCTGCCGGTGTACGGCATCTGCCGGGGGATGCAGCTCCTCAACGTGGCCTTCGGCGGCAGGCTCATCCAGGACCTCCCCGGCCACCGTGTCCCCCAGGGCGAGGACGCCAGCGCGCACCACATGGTCTACCTTGCCCCGGGGTCAAAGCTGGCCGCCATCATGGGCAGCGGCGGCTTCATGCGCCTCAACAGCCGACACCACCAGGGCCTGCGGGAAGCGCAGAAGTCGCCCCACCTGCTAGCGGCGGCCTACTCCCTGGGCGACGGCGTCATAGAGGCCCTGGAAAGCCCGGCCCACGACTGGGTCATCGCCCTCCAGTGCCACCCCGAACGGGAAAGCGAGGTACCCAGCGCCTTCCGCAGGGTCTTCCAGGCCTTCGTGGAGCGCGCCGAAAGGCGACACGGGTAGGGGCGACGCATGCGTCGCCACTACGGTTGGATCGTCAGACTCCTGCCACCCTCATCCCTCGCGCCATCCGCTCCTGAGGCAGGAGGCTATGGTAGATGAAGGCGTTGACAGGAGTCGGGACGCCCGCCTCCGCGCCCAGGCGCACCACGGACCCGTTGATGAAGTCCAGCTCCGAGGGACGCCCGGCGGCGATGTCCCGGTACATTGAGGTCGTGGACTCCGCCGGAAAGCGGTCGGCCACCGCCATCATCTCCCTCACCACACCCTCGGATAGGAGAATGCCCCTGGCGCTTGCCACGGCAAAGACCTCCTGCATCGCCTCCTGGGCCATGGCGCGGGTCTCCGGAATGGCTCGCCAGGCGCCCAGGGGTGCGCGAGTCACCGCGCCAAGTCCGCTCATGGCTGCGATGTACAGCAGCTTGGCCCACAGGGCTGCCTGGATGTCCGCCGGTATCACCGCATTGATCCTGGCCCGCAGGAAAGCGTCCCGCAGGCGCTCCACCCGCTGGCTACGCCGGTTGTCCAGCTCGCCGAGAGAAAGGTCCGCGCCGGGGGTGACGTGCTGGACATGCCCCGGCGCCACCGTCTGAACGACCACGGTGATGGCGCCGCCCAGGACGTGCTCTTTGCCCAGGACGGCGGCAAGCTGAAAGGGGGCCTCCACACCGTTCTGGACGGGCAGCACCGCCGTGTGCTCTCCCACCAGGGGGCGGATGGCCTGCGCCGCCTCGGGCACCTGCCATGCTTTCACGCCTACCACTACGGCATCCGCGACGCCGGCCTGGGCAGGGAGGTCTGTCGCCAGGGCGGGATGGGCCACGAAGTCACCCTGAGGGCTTTCCACCCGCAGGCCATGCTCACGGATGGTCCGAAGGGTGTCGCCCCGGGCGATGAAGGCCACCTCTTCGCCAGCGTGGGCCAGGCGGGCACCCAGGAACCCTCCCAGGCTGCCCGCGCCAAAGACTGCGATGCGCACGTGTCCCTCCTTTGAGAGGTCAGCAGGAGTCTCGCAGGCCTGTCAGCCAAGCGGCAAGGACATGGTGGCATTGTACACCCTGGCCGCAACCGGATCAGAGTGTCGCTGCCGGGCTACCCCGTGCCTATCGCCGCTGGGATGCGTTACACTATCGGGTGTCCGGAACGATGGAGGACCTGCGAGGAAGGGATCGTGGACAAGAAGCGGCTGATCAGCGAGCTTCAGCGCATCGTGGGCAAGAGGTACGTCATCCACCACCCCGACGACCTGCTGGTCTACGAGTATGACGGCTCGGTAGACCGGGGCACGCCTGCGGCGGTGGTCTTCCCCAGCAGCGCAGAGCAGGTCTCCAGGGTGGTGACCGTGGCCCACAGGGCGGGCGCGCCAGTAGTGCCCAGGGGCGCGGGCACGGGCCTCTCCGGCGGGGCCATCGCCGGGGGGGACGGCATCCAGATCGCCATGACCCGCATGAGGCGAATCCTCGAGGTGGACGCCGCCAATCGTATCGCCGTGGTGGAGCCGGGGCTGGTGAACCTGGACCTGTCCACCGCCGTTGCGCCCCTGGGCCTGTACTACGCGCCGGACCCCTCCAGCCAGCGGGCCTGCACCATTGGCGGCAACGTGGCGGAGAACTCCGGCGGTCCCCACTGCCTGCGCTACGGCACCACCACCAACCATGTCCTGGCCCTGGAGGTGGTGCTGGAGGATGGCTCGGTGGCCTGGCTGGGAGACCGCTTCCGAGGCGGGCCGGGGTACGACCTGGTAGGGGCGTTCGTCGGCTCCGAGGGCATGATGGGCGTGGTGACCAGGGTGGTGGTGCGCCTGCTGCCGATGCCGGAGTCGGTGAGCACGCTGCTGGCCGTCTTCCCCCATATGGACCAGGCCAGCGCCGCCGTGTCCCGGGTCATCGGCAGCGGCCTGGTGCCCGCGGCCCTGGAAATGATGGACAGCCTCAGCATCAAAGCGGTGGAGTCGGCCATGCGTTTCGGCTACCCCCAGGACGCCGGCGCGGTGCTGCTGGTAGAGGTGGACGGCATCGCCGAGGAGGTGTCGGAGGCGTCCCGGCTTGCCCAGGCGTTGTGCCAGGACGAGGGCGCTGCGGAGGTGCGGGCGGCGACGGAAGCGACGGAGCGGGCCCGCCTCTGGGCCGGACGCAAGGGCGCTCTGGGGGCGTTGGGGACGCTAGCTCCCAATTACTATCTGGTAGACGGCGTGGTGCCGCGCACCCAGCTCCTACGAGTGCTCCGCCAGGTGGGCGAGATCGGCCAGGCCCTTGACTTCCCCATTGCCAACGTCTTCCACGCAGGGGACGGTAACCTGCACCCGTGCGTCCTCTTTGACGAGCG
>JACQUH010000181.1 GCA_016210375.1 Chloroflexota bacterium | reverse complement strand
GACTACGAGGGCCGCCTGCAGGTCCTGCGCATGAACTTCCAGGGCAAGCCCCTTGCGCCGGACGTCAGCCTGGAAGAGGCGGCCCGCCGCACTGAGGGCTACAGCGGGGCGGACCTGCGCGCCGTGGCCCACGCCTCGACCATCTTGGCCTTCCGCGAGGCCATCCAGGGGAACGCGCAGCAGGTGATCACGGTCGCCCACGTGGAGCGGGCGCTGGAGCGCCAGAGGCCGTCCATCCAGCCGCAGGTGCTGGCCCGCTTCGAGCGCTGGAAGGCGGAGCACGGAGAGTGACATGGAAGAACACGGCGTGAACCAGCGGATCGAGGGCGTTGTCGCGAATAGTACGATAGTGAACTTCATCAACACATTGCCCCAGGGACAGATCAGACAAGCCCTGGAAGCTCTCCGGGAACGGGAACCAGCGGACTTGCGCGTGGCCATAACGTCTCCAGACCCCCGGGAAGGGGGCATTCCCGCGCGGATCACCGTTCGAGTGGAGGCAACTGGCAATCGACCTCCGGCCCCTTTCCTGTGGCTCGGTGTCCTTTGGGGTGGCCAGTATTGGCCTTCCAGCCACTTGCTTCTAAGCCCTGTCCGGGATTCTGCGAGTCACGTGTATCGGTGGTCGGAGGATCTGATCGTTGGGGGACCAGCGGACTATGGCAGGGAATTCGGCATTCTTGTCCTCTATGCGACTGACAATGCCAACTCATGGATAGACCGGCATCGCGCAGCGTGCGAGGCCAACCATTCCTGGCCTGGCATTGGCATGGCGGAGTTGGTCCAACGGGGGGCAACGCTGGGGCCCAAGATCATGGTGAGAAGACATGGGATAGGTGGGCCGTCTACCACAGTACGACTTACGACAACAGCGCTCCGTGCCATGGAGGAGGAAGCGGCGGGAAAGCTGTGGCAGGGCGAGCGATTTCAGGAACTCATGAGAGCAAGGGCCTTCTTCATTGTCTGCGGCACCTGGGAAGGAGCCGAGATGTATGACCGGTACTGCGCTTATCGGATTGCCGAGGCGTCGGTCAATGTTGGCGACTCGTACGACGCGTTGGTCATAAGCGACAGGGCATGGTCAGACAACGCCCAAGGATATCCCGAGGCGCCTTGCATTGCTGTTGGAGGCCCGGTTTCAAACTCAATGTCAGCCGCCTTGGCCAAGCGATTCCGCCTTGGGGACCGCGCGCTGGGGGTACTCGCTGCCGATGGACGGCGGATTGGTTATGTGTGGGGAAACGACGTGAGAGACACCTTGGAGGCTGTCGACGAATTCTTGGCCGGCACGTACCTCCAGAAAGTTCTGGGCGTTGCCAATTGAGTGGGACATCTGTGAAGCATTGTGGGTGCCGACCAAGGCAGTAGAGGTTGGGTTGCGCCTGGCACCTTGCGCCCTGTGGGACCGGAAGGCGGAGCACGGAGAGTGACATGGACCAGAATAGCCAACAGAACAACGCGCAGCGCATCGAAGGGGTGATTTCTCATTCAGCCGTTGTCCAGAACCTCAACCTCACGGTGATCGGCGACAAGGCGGGGCGTGCGCTGCTGGAGAAACACTGGGCCAAGCTCTCCCCACGCCTGCTCCAGGCCCTGGAACAGGCGCTGCTTGACCATGCCCCACAGGGAAAGCCTCCGCCGCCCGACGAGGTGCGGAAGCTCGCCCGTGAGGTGCAGGCAAAGACGGAGTCGTCCGTGGCAGACGCGATGGCCGGACTGCTGCAGGACTCCAACGACGCGGTCGGGAGGATATTCAAGGAAGGGTTCTTGGAAGAGAAACGGTGGGAGTTCCATCTTGAACCGCATGGCACTTACCCGCTCGTGATCGACCTGCGGGCAGGCGACCACATTGAATTTGCCGTGGCTTCGCGCCGCCTGGCCGTCGACCTGAACCTCGGACGGGGCAGGACCTTTCTGCGTGGCTACACCCTAGGGGGTGAGGCTGGGGGACAAGCTGCGGAGCCGCAGAGATTGGCGATCGCAGCGACCGGGCGCCACGTCTTTGATTTCCGTGGCCGCGACGCGCCAGTGGATGTGACCTTTCGGTACCGTGTCCTGTTGTTCTAGCCCAATCCAGTCTGTCCGTACCTCCCATTGTTTCGCCGCTGTCCGGTTCGCCCGCCAGACCCCTCTCGCGTGGGCACGGGCGGAAACAGTGCCCCCATTTGGACACTGCGCCCCCATTTCGTGCGTCCGTGGCGTCGCTTTGAGACCGCAACGTCTGGCAAGGGGGGTCCGCATGGGGGTCACCAGGCCCGTCGATACCGTCATCGCCCGGGAGACGCCCGTCACGCAGTTGCCGGGGTACGTGCTACGCCGCGCCCACGTCGGTGAGCATGAGGCCGGCCTGCTCCTCGACAAGGGCCACGCCGAGCGTGTGTGCGCCACCCCCGGCACGCATCGCGTCCTGGTGCTGGACGACCTGGTACCCGGCATCCTGCTGGACCGCCGCAGCTTCGCCCGCGTCCGCGCCAGCCCGTTCACCGTCACGCTCGATCACAACGGCCTGCCCACCGCCGACAACGAATGCGTGCTGCTGCAAGCCACCCTGACCGTCGCCGTTGTTGACGCCGCCAGGTTCGTGCAGACGTTTGGCGCGTCGGCGACCGCCTCCCAGGTGGCGGAGCGGCTGGTTGAGGAGACGTGGGACCGGTTGCAGGCCAAGGTCCTCGGCTACTCGCAGCAGGACCTCTGCCACAGCCGGCAACTGGCCCAGGAGATGGCTGGCTTCCTGACCGGCCCCGAAGGGTGCCTCCGCCATCTGGAAACCTGGGGCCTCCGGTGCGTCGGCATCACTCCCGTCGTCTGCCTTCCCAAGCGCAAGCTGGAAGCTGTCCTGGAACGGCTCGGCGAGGCGCTGGCCCAGCGCGGCATCCTCAGCCCGGATGAGATGGATGACCTCCTGGAGGACCTGCCGGAGGGCGAGGACGCGAAGCGCGCCCTTGCCGAGGTGATGGATGAGTTCCTGGAGGAGCAGGAGGACAG
>JACQUH010000179.1 GCA_016210375.1 Chloroflexota bacterium | reverse complement strand
GAGGGGGTTAGGTCGGAACCGAATTGGCAGGTTGTTCTGTTAATGACCATCGGGGGGCGGTGCCAAAACAGCTTTTGAGATAGTTACTCAGTCAATGACCACAAGGGTGCGGTGCACTGCGCCCTATGCTCGCAGCAACGATTTCAGAATCGGGTTTCAACCCCTCCGGCCGGGCAGGAGCATCGCTAGCTGGCTTTCTGGTACTCCTCCAGCACTTCTTCCGGGAAGTCGGCGTTGGTGTAGACGCGCTGCACGTCGTCCAGCTCCTCCAGGCGGTCCAGGAGGCGCAGGGTCTGCGCCGCGGCCCTAGCTTCCAGCGTGACGGTGGTCTTGGGCACCATGGAGAGCTCGGCCCGGATGATGGTGGCTCCCGCGTCCTCCAGGGCCTTGCGCACGCCCTCAAAGGTTTCTGGTGGAGTGCGTACCTCCAGGGTGTCGCCGTCCTGGTCAAAGTCCTCCGCGCCGGCGTCAATGGCCAGCAGGGTCAGCTCCTCGGCCCTGGCGCCTTCGGCCTCCACCACGGTCACGCCCCGCTGGTCAAAGTTCCAGGCCACGGAGCCGCGCTCACCCAGGTTGGCGCCGGCCTTGGTCAGGATGCTGCGGACCTCGGCCACAGTGCGGGTCGGGTTATCTGTCACCGCCTCTACCATGATCGCCGCCCCGCCTGGGGCGTATCCCTCGTAGGTCACTTCCTCCAGCGTAGACTGGCCTTCGCCCCCCGCGCCCGCGCCCCGCTGGATGGCCCGCTCTATGTTGAGGATGGGCATATTGCCCTCTTTGGCCTTCTGGACGGCCAGGCGGAGGCGGAAGTTCATCTCAGGGTCGCCGCCGCCAGCCCTGGCGGCCACGGCAATCTCCCGGGCCAGCTTGGTGAACACCTGGCCTCGCGCAGCGTCAGCGACGCCTTTCTTCCGTTTGATGGTCTTCCATTTGGAGTGGCCGGACATAGGTCTACCTCTACGGAGAGGTGTCACCCTTCTGATTGGAGTTTAGTGAAGATGGCTCGCCGTTGTCAATTGTACGTGTTTCCCGCCGGTCTTGCTTGGGCGAGGCGCCGTCGCGGGCTCCGCGGTGTGGCCTTACGCCGAGCGGTCATGGTCATTGACAGGACAGGTTAGCGTACTATCTGACCTCTCCCCCTGTAGTCCCCCTTCCCGCGCGGGAAGGGGGAGAATGTCCCTATGCCGCCGTGTACCACCCTTGCCCCCGGGTCAGGCGCAGGAACTCTGCCAGCAGGGCAGGGCTTGAGGCCACCAGACCGCTGCTGTCCAGGGTGGCTGGCTGCTGCGTGCGGCGGTCCAGCACCTGTCCGCCTGCCTCTCGCACCAGCAGCAGGCCCGCCGCCACGTCCCACGGCGACAGGGTGTGGTGGAAGTAGAGATCCACCCTGCCCGCGGCGGCGTAGGCAAGGCCCAGGGTGGCGGATCCCATAATCCGCACGCTCTGCATCCCCGGCCACAGGTGCTCCACCAGGCGAAGGGCGTGCAGGGCCTTGGGGTCCATGCTGCCGATGTCAAACCCCAGGAGGCACTGGGCCAACGCGGTACGCCGGCTCACTGCCAGGGGACGCCCGTTGAGGTAGGCTCCGCCGCCTCTAACCCCGTGGAACAGCTCGTCCCGCATGGCGTCGTAGGTGGCTCCCAGGAGCACCTCTCCGTCCCGCGCCAGGGCCACGGATGTGGCGAAGTGGGGGACGCCCGCTGCGAAGTTGCGGGTGCCGTCTATGGGGTCAATGATCCAGCGCAGGCCGCCCTCGCCCGTGGCCCCCAGCTCCTCCCCCAGGATGGCGGCCTCGGGGAACGCCGCCGAAAGCGCCTGCCGGATGCGGCGCTCCGCCTCCAGGTCCACGTCTGTCACCAGGTCCGACGGCCCCTTGTAGGAGACCACCTTGGCCTCGTAGAAGCGGTGCCTGAGCATGGCGCCCACCTGCCGCAGGGTGGCGGCGGCCACCTCCAGGGCGGTTTGGCCGGTGACAGAGGCAGGGAGGTCGGTCAATGCTACTCCTTCTTTGGTTCTGGTCGGGATATTCTTGTTGTGGTTCTATTCGCTTTGGCGTGTTCTGCGTCCCCCGCCCCCCCCCGACTAAAGTCGGGGGTTGAGTGAACTGAAAACCTGGCACTTTAGTGCCAGGGGATGGTGCTACCACTGCAAAGCAAACAGACCCCTTCTTGTAAGTATTGGGACACGGTAAGGCCGTGTCCCAATACTTACGTTGCCAATCTCCCCTTACCCCCTGGGGGGAAAACCTGTCCTGAGTGGGCCCAAGCCCTGAGGCCCGATGCAATCGGGACGAACGGGGTAGCCCGAGGAGACCCTTGGGCTTCCTTTACCACACGATACCCCATACGCTACCCCAACACAACTCGACGCGAAGTGCGATTCCGTTTGCTTTGGGGTGGTGACTTGCATGACCTGGCACTAATGGTAATTGAGTAATTATCATGACATCCACTCTGTCATTCTGAGGGAGGGCCGATGCAATCGGCCCGACCGAATGAATCTCTCACCAGGAGAGATTCTTCGCCGCGCTCCGCTTGCTCAGAATGACATGATGCAAAGGCACTTTATATAGTCAAACACCATAAGTGCCAGGATTGCGGTTCGCCTAACCCCCGACTTCAGTCGGGGGATCCAGCCCACCGCTACAAAGCGCACCCAACCCGAACTGCGGCAAGGGGCTGATGGCAAATGACAGGTTAATTCGGCTATAGTATGATAGTGATGTCCTTTATGGTCTGTAACCGGTTTGTAACTGGTGTGCCCGATGCTACTAGATGGAGGCGGTTGCACGAGCGCCGAGAGGGGTGCGTCAACACCAAGGGGGAGGGGATACGGCCCAGGTCTCACATAAGGAGGCGACATGCTGAATATAACCCGCCTGTGGTGTGGGGTCACAACCCCCGGGGACCACATCCGCTATGGGGACAGGGCCCACCAGGGCAGCACCTCTCCCCAGTTCGGTGTGCACCAGCGGCCCGTGGTGGTGTGGAACTCCACCCGGCGCTGCAACCTCCACTGCGTCCACTGCTACATCGCCGCCCTGGACAAGCCTGAGCCAGGGGAGCTGGATACCCGGCAGGGGATGCAGCTCCTGGACCAGATCGCGGAGTACACCACCCCAATGCTTCTCATTTCCGGCGGCGAGCCTATGAGCCGCCCAGACCTCTACCCCCTCCTGCGGTACGCCTCCTCTAAGGGGCTGCGCCCTGGCCTCTCCACCAACGGCACGCTCATCACGCGCCAGGTGGCCCGGGAGCTGCGCGAGGCCGGCCTTGCCTACGTCGGCATCTCCATTGACGGGCCCGAGGCCATCAACGATAAGTTCCGTGGTGCCAGGGGCGCCTTCGCCCAGGCCCTGGAGGGCATCCGCAACTCCCTGGCCGAGGGCTTCCGGGTGAGCCTCCGCTTTACCCTCACAGGCTACAACTACTCCTCCCTGGGCGAGATCTTTGACCTGGTGGAGAGGGAGCGCATCCCTCGCTTCTGCATCTACCACCTGGCCTACGCTGGCCGAGGCGCCCGCATCATGGACCGCGCCCACCTGACCGCCGAGGAGACTCGCGATGCCCTGGACCTGTGCCTGGAGCGGACTGAACGCCTTCACCAGCGGGGCCTGGACACCGAGGTGCTCACGGTGGACAACCACACCGACGCCGCCTACCTGCTGCTCCAGGTGATGGGAAAGCGTCCCCAATTGCTGCCCACGGCGATGCCCCTGCTCCTGCGCAACGGGGGCAACGCCTCCGGTGTGGGCATTAGCGCCGTCGGCCCCAAGGGGGACGTGCACGCCGACCAGTTCTCCCACCACCGCTCCTTTGGCAACGTCAAGGACCGTTCCTTCGGTGCCATCTGGGAGGACACCTCGGACCCCATCATGGCGGGGCTGAAGGCCAAGCCCCGGCCCCTCAAAGGACGGTGCGCCTCCTGTCCTGCCTTGCGCCTGTGCAACGGCAACCTGCGCGTGCGGGCAGAGACCGCCACCGGCGATCCCTGGGCCCCAGACCCGTGCTGCTACATGAGCGATGCCGAGCTCCGCCGCGTGGGGGAGGCCCTCCATGACTAGCACCACTCGGGTGGGAAGCCATCCCGGGGCCGTCGCCCTCAACTACAGGGCCGCCCCGGTGGTGGCCTTCTGGGAGATCACCAAGGCCTGCGCCCTGGCCTGCCGCCATTGCCGGGCCCAGGCCCAGCCCAAGCGACACCCCCTGGAGCTGACGACCCGGGAGTGTTTCGCCGTGGTGGAGGAGCTGGGCCGCTTCCAGCCCAAACCCATCCTGGTTATTTCCGGCGGCGATCCTTTGATGCGCCGGGACCTCTTTGAAGTGGCGGGCTGCGCCGTGGACCACGGCCTGCGCACCTCCCTCTCCCCCAGCGTGACCGCCCTGGTCACCGCCACGAACCTGGGGCGCGCCTACCGGGCCGGCGTGCGGCACATCTCCTTCAGCCTGGACGGCGCCACGCCCCAGGTGCACGATGGCTTTCGGGGCGTAGCCGGCTCGTTTGACCGCACCCTGGAGTCCATCGCCATGGCCCAGGAGGCCGGCCTCACCGTCCAGCTAAACACCACGGTGAGCCGCTGGAACCTCGCCCAGCTTCCGGAGTTGGCAGAGATCATGGCCAGAACGGGCGTCATCCTGTGGGATCTCTTCTTCCTGGTGCCCACGGGACGGGCGTCTGCCCAGGAGATGCTCTCGCCCCAGGAGCACGAAGAGGTGTTCAACTGGCTGTATGACCTCTCCTTGCGGGCCTCCTTTCCATTGAAGACCACCCTGGGCCAGCACTATCGCCGGGTGACCCTGCAACGCTCCGGCGGCGACCTGGAGAGAATAGACTCTCTGCCCTCCTCCAACGATGGCAACGGCATCTGCTTCATCTCCCACATCGGCGAGGTCTACCCCAGCGGCTTCTTGCCCGTCCCTTGTGGCAATGTCCGTAACGTCTCCCTGGTGGCCACCTACCGGGAGCATCCCGTCTTCCTGTCCTTGCGGGACAAGGGGCAGCTCAAGGGCAAGTGTGGCGTGTGCCCCTTCAACGCCGCTTGCGGTGGTTGCCGGGCCAGGGCCTATGGCCTGACGGGCGACTACCTGGCGGCGGACCCGACCTGTGCCTTCGTGCCGCCAGCGTGGAAGGGCTGAGAAACTATCTCAAAATGGCTTTTGCCACCCCAGCCTGTTGGTCGTTGACAAAATAATCTGCCCCTGGGGGTCTGACCTAACCCCCTCTGGCTCCCCCTTCCCATACGGGAAGGGGGAGAAGATAGGTTTGAATCGGTGTGATGCGGCTCTGCCGCATCACACCGATTCCCTAGTCTCTCGTCCCCCTCACCCTTTAGGAGAGGGGGACGAGAGGAAGAGAGGTTGAACCTAACCCCCGTCCCCTTCCCTGGGAGGGAAGGGGAGAAACGGCGATTGTCCGTCTGATTGGTTACAGACCATCAGAGGGCGGCGCCAAGGGGAGTTGTAA
Source organism: Chloroflexota bacterium (assembly GCA_016210375.1). Taxonomy (GTDB): domain Bacteria; phylum Chloroflexota; class Dehalococcoidia; order Lucifugimonadales; family JACPCL1; genus JACPCL1. Next base: position 3,352 of record JACQUH010000179.1, on the reverse strand, counting down.
GGTAGCTTCACGGGCTCGCCTGTGGTCTCTCTCTTTCCCCCTCTATCCCCCCAGCACCTAGACAAACCCGCGCCGCACGAGCTGCACCGCGACGGCCCCCAGGAGCAGGCTGGCTACCTTACTCCCTACTCCACTACTGGCAGCGCCACCTGCGACGGATGTTGCCCATCGTGGTGCACCGTGTTCATGGCCACCCGGGTGCTCCGGTGCTTGCCCAGAGGCTCGCCAGTGTTGGGGTTCACGTCAAAGCGCGGGAAGTTGGAGCTGGATATGTCCAGCCGTATCCGGTGCCCCCTCGCGAAAACGTTTGATGTCGGGTACAGCGTGATGGTGACGGCGTACGTCTCCCCAGGCTTCATCATCTCTGGCTTTTCCCAGGAGTCCCGGTAGCGCATCCGGTAGATGCTATCCGATATGTTCAGCGCATACCCCTGGGGGTAGTCCATGCTGGAAGGGTATACGTCAATCAGCTTGGCAGTGAAGTCCGTATCCGGCGCGTCTGAGGACACCCATAGCTTCACCTCAATGGGGCCAGTGACCTCGGTATCCTTGCTTAGGGCGGCTGTCTGAAACACCAGGACATCCTGTCTTGCCGAAAGGAGTATGTTGTACGGCGGCTTGGCCCCGAATACGTCTGGCCTTTCGCGCTGGTCCCACCCCCCTGCTGCGACGATCTGCTCCACCCGCGCCGCCTGAGGCAGCACCCTGGGGTCCGCAATGTACGGAGGCGCTGGCCGCACCGTCGCCAGCGACGACACGTTGCCTCCGATTGTCGGTGCCGGGTCCTTGGGGTCAAACCGGTACGTGGTGGAACTGTCCCGCTCCCTGGGCGGGTGGTTCTGAAGGCTGCCATTGCCGTGCAGGTAGTAGCTTGTCGCCGCCGCCCGAGATAGAGGCCACTCTTTCTCTGTTCGCCAGTGGCCGCCGTGGTTTAGCCGCCCCTCCAGGTTCCTGCGGCCATCGCCTTTGCCCATGACGAAGATGCGCACAGGTGGATCCCCGTCAACCCCGGAGTCCACACCCTTTAGCCACCGGTCAAACCACCGCAGATGTTCCTCGTTGTAGCTGAAAACAGCCTGCTGCCCCATGTCTATGCCGCCGGAGAAGCTCACACCCATAGAGGGTGTGCCGTGAGTCCAGGGGCCCATGATCAGGCGAATCGGCCCCTTCTTGCGCTGGCTCAGGGCCACGTAGTTCGCCAGGTTGGCCCGGGTGTAGGAGTCGTACCAGGCGCTGGAGAAGACGATGGGCACGTCGGGCCACGTATCCCAGTAGAGCTGGAAGTTGATGCTGGGGTCCATCCATAGCTCGCTGTAGTCCCCCTCGGTCTGAAGGTCTATTGCCCGCCTCTCGTAGCTGGGGGCCAGAGCCAGGGCGGTCTGACCGGGACGAATAGGCAGGTTGTTCAGCAGGTCTCGGGTGTCCACGCTGTTCAGGGCCCTGTCCACTGCCGGGTCCCTCTTCAGCCCCGCGTTCGTGTTGATGGCGGCGTGCCAGTAGAGCCACGTCAGGAAGCGCAACTCCAGCGCGCCGCCGTGGCGCAAGGCGCTGGTGTAGCCGTTGGAGGCCCCTTCGTTCACCCACATGCAGGTCAGATGGGGCGGGTTCAGCACCGCCAGGGCATTCTGTGTCCAAGCCGCGTAGGAGGTGCCCATGGTGCCTATCTTGCCGTTGCTCCAGGACTGCCTTGCCAGCCACTCCACCGTGTCGTAGCCGTCCGGCCCCTCCTGCCACAGGAAATCCATCTCCCCTTCCGAGCTGAAACAGCCCCGGCAGTCCTGGAAGGCAAAGATATATCCTCGCCTGGCCATGTATTGAGCAATGCTTTCCCCTGGGACGAAGGCTCGTTTATTGTACGGTGTGCGCACCAGGACGATGGGCAGCGGCTCTTCCAACAGCCGCCCGTTTTGGGCCGGGCGATAGACGTCCGTTGCCATGCGGACGCCGTCCCGCATGGGTATCAAGACGTCTTCCATCACAAACACCTCGTACTCTGGCCGGGAAAGGGGCATAGCGCGCCTCCACGTCCATAGAATGCGCCGACACTATAGCATCCGTCGGGAGAAGGGTAAAGCCACGCTGGGGGCCTCTTTCCCCTTGAAGACCACCCTGGGCCAGCACTACCGCCGGGTGCCCCTGCAACGCTCCGGCGGCGACCTGGAGAGGAGAGACTCGCTGCCCTCCTCCAACGATGGCAACGGCATCTGCTTCATCTCCCACATCGGCGAGGTCTACCCCAGCGGCTTCTTGCCCGCCCCATGTGGCAATTCACGCAAGGCCTCCCTGGTGGAGACCTACCGGGAGCATCCCGTTTTCCTGTCCTTGCGGGACAAGGGGCTCCGTAGCCCACCGCGGTTCTGAACGACGATGGATGATACTGGCATAGGCTGGGGAAGGGGGAAACCGCACCTGAGGACCGTGGAAAAGATGGTTGACAAACTTATGGGGGAGGGAATACTATCCTTTGGTGCCATCGCACTAGACCAGGACCGGCTGAAATAGGCAATCCCGGACTGGGAATTCTGTTTAAGGAGAGTTGAACTATGAAGAAGACGATGAAATATTCACTGGTGCTCGTGCTGCCAATACTTCTGCTTGCTGTGATGTTCATCTCTACGGCAGACGCTGCGAGCAGCGTGATCCATGACCCCACAGGAGACTCAGCCTCGCCTGCGCCTTATCTGGACGTCGTTAACGCTAAGGTCACAGAGCAGCAGGGGAAAGGAAGCCTATTCTTCATGATGGAGCTCGCGGGCCCAGTACCCGAGAAACCCTCGGAACTGGACCTAATCTGGCCTTTTCATCTGGACACGAACCCAGCGACGTCCCCCGGCGGTCTTTACAATGAATATGTCATCCGCGTGCGGTGGATCGGCGGTGCATTTGTCGGACAAGTGGTAGACAGGACACCCATTTTAACAGGCCACGCTCCAATTATTACACCAATCCCCTTCAGCATTGATGGTCGGACGGTGAAGGTGTTTCCACAGCTAGGAATGCTCGGCAATCCCTCTAGCTTTGGATGGAATGCATCTACTCGGCCCGGGGCCTCTGCGGCCTATGTGGACTTTGCCCCCGACAGTGGGTTAGCCACTTGGACACAGTAAAAGCAGTGGCCTAATCATACCGGGACGATGATGAAGTAACATAACTGAGGGGGCAGTATATACCTGCCGCTTTTACTTTGCCCTGGCAAGCTTGGTGTAAACGGCAAACCCCGGCTAAATATTTGTGCTCCCGCGGTTCTGACCTCTCCTCCTCTGGTCCCCCTCTCCGCGACGGAGAGGGGGATGTTGTCCATGTGAATATCTGGGCACGGCTCCGCCGTGCCCAGATATTCACATCTAGGGTC
>JACQUH010000178.1 GCA_016210375.1 Chloroflexota bacterium | reverse complement strand
GAAGGGGGAGCCAGAGGGGGTTAGGTTATTTAGTCAATGACCATCAGTCGGGGGGGATACGGAACACCCGAAAGCAGGCGGAACCGTCAAGGGAATCGGCGGAGCGCAGCCTTGAACACGGACGCCGCTCTCCCCTTTGTCCCGTCCACCTTTCCTTGCGGCTTGCTGGAGACTACTGAAGCGCCGCTAGAAGGCGCTTCAGTAGTCACGTCTGTTTCGTAGAGGCCAACGGCCTCTGCTAGAAGGCTCAGCCGATGCCACCGTAGCCTATAATCACCATCTCGCCGTCCAGAATTACCGGAGTAATGCGCTCGCCGCCGGTCAGCTTTAGCAGCTCCTCCGTGGCGCCAGGCACTTGCGTGATGTCAATCTGTTTGAAAGGGACGCCGTCCCGTTTGAAGTCGGCGATGGCCATCTCTGAGCCGTCGCAGTCCGGATGGGTGTAGATGACGAGGGTGGCGGTTTCCTGGGTCAAGGCTCTCTCCCTTCCTGGGTAAGCTTGATGGCGTGTGCAGCCATTGTACCAGCTAATCGGCGAGGAGGCAAAAGCAGGGACATGGGTGCGCCCTGGTCCCGAGACCTAAGGCGATGCCCGCATCGGCCCAGGCCAAGGCTGGAGCATCGTTTACGCCGTCGCTCGCCATGCCTACCAGCTTACCTTCTTGCAGAAGCTTCCTCGTCTCCAGGGCCTTCTCTAGTGGGTCTTCTCCCAATTCCTGCTGGCTTCCGCCTGGAACGAGCGCTGTTCCTCAGTCCAGTTGGTCTTGAGGTAGGCAAGGATTGCCTGGACATCCTGCTCTGTGACCAGGCCTGCAAAGGAGGGCATGGTACGGCCAGGAAAGTCAAACCGTCCCAGGACGATGTCCACAATCTGGCCATCGGCGTGGTGCCAGGTGTGGCCCTCTGGGGAGTGCGGGGGTGCTGTGGGGATCCGGCCAGCGCCCGTGGAGGCGTCGCCGTGGCACTGCTGGCAGACCTGGGCGTAAAGGAGGCGTCCGCGGGCGACCTCGGGGTCGCTGGGGGCGGGCGGCCCCCCCTGGCAAGCGACCAAGAGGAGGGAGGCTACAGCCAGGAGGGCCAGCGGTCTGACTCCCATGGGTCTCTCGCGTACTATTTCGGGTTGTCCTGCACGTTGAAACGCCAGACGACGGTGCGCACGGGCATCGTGGTGTCGTTGCTGCGGATGTCTATAGCGAACTGGTGGGGGCCTCCCATTCCCTTGTGCATTCCCATGAACAAAGGCAGGGTCAACGTGGTCTCCTGACCGGGCTGGAGGGTGGTCGCACCGACCACCACTTCGGGCGGTCAGCACCCCAGCTCGGTGCGTAGCGAGGGTGTGCCCGCCAGGACCAGGGCGGCGTCTCCATCGTTGCGCAGGGTGAACTGCTCGTAAAGCGGCCAGTCGTAGGGGACCTCGCCAATGTCTATGAACTGCTTGTCCAACCGCAGGCGTGGGCCTTTGGCCACCTGGGCCGGGCCTTCCACCACCATGTAGTCAACGGTGAGGGTGGTGGCCGGCGCCTTCGGGTCGCTGGAGGCGAGCTTGGCCTGGACTCTGTGCGGCCCCAGTTGCGTGAAGGGGCCAAGGGCTATGGGCACCGGATACACCTTCGTTGGGCCCAGACTGACGGCAACCTGGAAGCTCTTCCCAGACGCCTCTGCCGGCGCCGATACGACCTCCACCGGCCCCAGGCTTATAGGCAGCGCCCCGTAGTTTATCGCCAGGAAGGTGGCCACTCCCTGGCTGTCCTGCTCCACGTTGCCCAGGTTGACCCGGGTCTTATCAAAGGCCAGGGCAGCGCCTTTCCTTGATGTGGTCGTTGTCGTGGTGGACGCCCCGCCGGCGGGTGGCTCCGAGGCGCACGCCGTCGCCAGGACTCCCAGGGCAACCAGGAGTGCCGCTCCTGCCCACAACTGTTTGATACTCATCGCTTTCGCGCCGCCATTGACGACCTCCTCTGTGTCCCCTTCAATCGGTTCGGCCTGGTGAGGGCGACGATCCCAGCGATGGCGAGGACAAAGGCCGCCAGCGCGATGACCTGCGCCTGCTGAAGCCCCCAGAAGACGATGGCTTCCTGACGAACAAAGGTGAGCAGGAAGCGTCCCAGGGAGTACCCCGCCACATAGGTGGCAAATAGGGCGCCGGTAGGCAGCGACCGGCGACGCAGAAGAAGCAGCAAGCCCAGCAACGCCGCATCCCACAAGAGCTCATAGACAGGATACGGGTGAGTGGGGACTCCTTTCAAGGCCTCTGGCACCATTGCCCCGGGGTGGGTGTAGACCAACCCCCAGGGCAAACCTGTAGGACCGCCGTAGGCGTCGCCATTGATGACGCAGCCAATTCGCCCTATCATCTGGCCGGCGATCATGCCCAGAGTGGCTGCATCGGCCAGGGCCAGGGGAGCGATGCCCTCCTTGCGCGCCGCCAGGAACGCAGCCACGCCCCCGACGATCAGCCCTCCCCAGATGGCAAGCCCACCATGGTAGACCATCAGGATTTCGTAGGGACGCGCCAGATAGTAGTCCAGCCTATCTACCACGTGGAACAGTCGCGCCCCCAACAGCCCCCCTACCACGGCCCACAGAGCAATGCTCTGCACCCTGGCGGTCGCCAGCCCCCTGCGCTGCGCCTCCCTGGTGACGAGGAGAATGGCCACGGCGATGCCCACCGCAAAGGAGAGGCTGTACCAGCGGAGAGCGAGTCCGCCCACCTGGACCAGCACGGGGTCAATGTTGATGGTGATGCCGTTCACGGTACTTATCCTACGCCAGGGCCGTCGCGGCGGCCATTCAAGGACGCCTGCCTCCGACCTGCCCCAGCAACTTGCTCACCTGGGTCTCCCCGGCAGCCTGTTCCTCACCCCTACGGAATCCCATCCTGCGGCTGCCAGGGTGTTGCAGGGAGAGTGTCACCATGCTCACCAGCTCGTAGGGCAAGAATGCCACATCCATGTCCTGGCAGGTCTCCGCATCCCGAAAGTAGTTCACGGCCATCCAGGTGTCCGCCAGTTGGAGGACGTGGCACAGGTCCAGCACCCGACCGTTGGCCAGGAGCAGGGTGACCACCGGCACCAACTGCGGGTTGCCTTTGCACTCCTGGTCCACCCGCTGGGGAAGGACAATCCTGTAGAACTGGGCGTCAAACACGTTTGCCTCGCCTCCGTGGTGCGCCCTTCATAGCTGGCTGTGGGCTTGCTGGAGCCGACGGAGCCGCCTGCACAGCAGCTTCGGCGGGCCGGGACTCCTCCATCACCTTCTGAGCCTTCAGCCAGTGCTCCAGCGCACGGCCCTCGGGCCTCCCCTCCTGTTGCCACAGGTCAAAGGCGATACGGCGAACCTCCTCTTCACGCTCCACGATGCACCCCCTCGTACCATTCTCCCTCCACCAGGCGACCTCTCTCCCTGGCTAGTGGCTATGGGACGCGAGGCCGCCTGCGGGCTCTTACCTGACGTACTGGCCCGGGTTCTTGACGAAGGACGCCTTGCAGCCGGGGCTGCAAAAGACGAAGGTCTTGCCCCCGAACTCAGCTTTCTGGCTCGCCTTCTTCTCGTCCACGTTCATCCCGCAAACAGGGTCCTTAGCCATTGCTTCTCCTCCTTGTGTGTTGCTCTTGTATCCTTCGCGCTCATCGGGACTTGTGACTTACAAGTCCCATGTCAACACTCGTTCAGGCACCCCCGCAACGTCCCTGACCACGAGAGAGAGTGTGTCCCGCTGTTCTGCCAGTGCTTCATAGCTCAAGCCGGCGAAGACCAGGACTCCCTCTCTGTGGTGCCCCGACTCCGAAAGAGGCACCCACTGCTCAGGGGCTGTGGGCGGGCCTCCCGTCCTCTCCAGAGTGACCCGGGACATCGGGTCGTACCTTGCTAGCTCCACAGAGTGAGTGTTCAGAGACAGGTGCACGAGGGCGAAGCGATCCAGGGGGTACTCCCCGGCCAGCGTCCCGCCCATTTCTCGCAGATGGTTGGGGGAGACCCATATCCCTTCCGCCGTCACGCCGCCGCGGCCATCGTCTACCCGGGTCAAGGCGGCGGCCTCCTCCTGTCCAACGGTGCCCTTGGGGGAAATGCCCGGGGAGCAACCAAGGGCAAGAAGTCCTCCTATAATCACCAGGAACCCCGCCAGGAAAGGCGTCACTCTCTCCACGCTCGTCCTAGCCTGCCTGCACGCTGGCAGCCCTGGCCATCCGGAGATGCAAGCGGCCTTGCCGGACGACCCTGAGCATGATAGCGATACCCACAACGTTTGCCGCCACGCCTGCCAGCATCAGCGGCTCCCGGTAGCTGCCCAGGAAGATGGAGACCCCGGAAAGGCCGATAGCCGGCAGGACATCGGTCACGTGGTGGATGCAACAGGCCACCATGGCCACGGAAGAGGTGCCCGTGCCCACGCCTGTGGCCGCGGCGGGGGCCGCCATGAGAAGGGTATGGTGGACCACCAGCCGCAGGTAGCCGTACAGCCCTACCTGAAGGCCAAAGCCCCCGGCGATGGCCGCCACGTAGGGCCAATCGGCGGACAAAAACCCCAGGGTGTGACTCCAATCTTGGGCCCACGTCACGGTGCCCACGTACAACAGCACCAGCAGCCCCGCCGCTGTGGCCCCCAGAAGATAGGGGGCAGCGAGACGCAGGGCGCTTTTCCTGTTGGGCGCACCCTGCACTTCAGGAGGCGTGTTGCATGCTTGGGGCATCACGAGGCCTCCTTTCAGCCAAGTAGCTGTCCCGGCACACCGTGCCGCAGAAGTAATGCGTTTGGCCACCCTGAACGAAACGCAACGGGGCCAGCGACTCGTCCAGGGCCATGCCACACACCGGGTCACGCACGACGAGTATCTGGCGCAGGCGTCCGTCTTCCAGCCACAGCACCCGGTCCGCAATGTCTCGGATGCGGTGGTCGTGGCTGACGCACAGAACCGTCCGCCCCTGCTCCTTGGCAATGCGTCGCAGCAGGGCCATTACCTCGTGTCCCCTAGCGGAGTCCAGGTTGGCCGTCGGCTCGTCGGCCAGGATGATGGCAGGATCGTTGGCCAGGGCGCGGGCAATGGACACGCGCTGTTTTTCGCCCCCGGACAGGTCCGCGGGCTTGTGCGTCGCCCGCCTGTCAAGGCCCAGGGAGGACAGAAGAGCCATGGCCTTTGTATGAGCTTCCCTTCTGGTCGCGCCCGCCAGCCGCTTCACCACCGCCACGTTCTCCCAGGCCGTCAGAGCCGACAGAAGGTTAAAAGACTGAAAGACAAAGCCAATGGAGCGCAGCCTCAGGCGGGAAACCCCGCGGTCCGAAAGGCCAGCCAGATTGGCTCCTGCGACGACCACGGTACCTTCGGTGGGTCGAAGCAGGCCGCCAGCCATGGTCAGCAGCGTGGTCTTGCCGCCGCCGGAGGGGCCCTGGATAAGCACCACCTCGCCTGACACCACCTCCAGGTCCACGCTGTCCACCGCGCGGACAGCGTTGGGGCCACGACCAAAGACCTTGGCGACGCCCCTAAGGGAGAGAGCGGGACTGCTGCTTGGGCTGCTGCTCATGGCTTTGTTGCTTGGTGATGGTCCTTGACTACATGGCAAAACCGCTACACTGTCGCCAGTATGGCCAGACCCAGAAGGGTTACTCCACCGCCGAGCGCCAGACGAATCCCCTCACGATGATGGAGGTTCCAGTGGGCCAGGCGGTTAAGGGCGGGCCGGGCGGAGGCCACGGCAAGGATAGCCGCCAGCGGCGCTATGAACATCGCGTTGTACACCACCAGGTACAGGTAGGACCGGACAAAGCTTTCCTGGAGGGCCAACAGGCTGATGATGGCGAGGTACACTGCCCCGCTGCACGGCACAGTGCATAGCCCCACCAGGATGCCCAGGGCGGACATAGCAGTCAAACTCACGCGCTGACCCCATTGGCTTACCATGTTGCCGATGATGGCCGGCGCCCTCAGGCTAGGCCCCCACCCATGCAGGAAGTAGTCCTTCAGCATCCACAAACCTAAAAACACCGAGGCCAGCGCGCCCGCACGGGACGCCAGGTGATTCTGGGTCAGGGCAGTGGAAGCCTTGAGGAGTCCTGTTCCCAGGGTCAAGTAGGTGAGAAAGATGGCAAGTACAAAGACCCCGTCGAACAGCAGGATCTTTACTCGCATCGTTCCCAGAGTGGCCTGGTCTACGCCTCGGTACATGGAGGTGATGGTTGCTATGAAAAGGAGGAGCAGTGTGAATGCACAGAAGTTGATCCCGTCAGCTAGCCCCGCGACTACTATGGTGGGCAGGGCAACCTGCGCCGAAGAGAGAGGCCCCGAGGTGCCAGCCCACAGGCGTGCAGGCGAATCCAGGACGCCGGCAGCCAGGCCAATGGCGGCCACAAATATGGCAGAGAGGGAGGCAATGATGAGGGAGCGGTTCGCAGCCATGTTTAGCTTGCCACTATCAGGCGACCCTGCATGGTAGGGCTTTCCCTGCCACCGCAGCAAGTGTCGCAGTACATCTCAAAGTTGCCGCTCCTGGTCGGCGTGAAGGTGAACTCCCGCGTTTTCTCGGGAGGGACCATAAGGTCTATGCTGAACTCATCAATCCCTAGCTGGTGCCAGCCTCCGCCATCGGTATGAAACGGCGTGTCCTTGTTGACCAGTCGGAGGGTAATCGGCTCGCCTACCTTCGGGACGATGCGCGGCGGGTCAAACCCATTCATGGAAAGCTGCACGGTGACTGCGCCGGGACTCCCCGCCCCGAGTGGTTTGACCACCGGCCAGAGATAGTAGCCAGCAAGGGCAAGAACAGCCAAAGTCAGGGCTCCAAAGGCCAGGACACGCCCCCGGCCAACAGGCCGTCCCCTGTTTGCCCTGGCGCCACGTTGCCTTACCACTCGCCTTCTCCGCGGTGTATACCTTCCCATGTTAGTCCCCCCAAATGGTGATCGCGCCGAAGTTCTATTGCCTGAACACCATGGCCGGGTCTATGGCCACCAGGCGGCGCACCGGAACGTAGGAGGATACCACCGCCATGCTCAGGGCCAGTGCCAGCACAAGCGCCAGGTCCACCAGGCGTGTGGCGGTAAGAAAGGCGGGCACCACCTGACCTACCAGGGCCATGACGCCGAAGGCCAGGAGCAGCCCCACGGCATAGCCCACCACCCCGGAAACCAGGGATTGGGTGAGGACAACCGAGTACAGTCTGCCGTTCGTAGCACCTACTGCCTTCAGGACGCCGTACTCCCTGGCCTTTTCAATGGTGCTGGCGAAAATAGTCAGGGCAATAACGGCCGTGCCTACCACCAGGCTAATGACCGCCAGGACAATGATGATAGGGAGAAAGGTATCGTCAATAAGGCTACGGTTCAGCTCTTTGAAGGCCGCCCTGGAGGCCGCCTGCACCCCGGGAAGGCCGTCCACGGCTGTTATGACCGCATCCACATCGGTCCCCGGGGCGACGCTCACAACGTAGTAGTTGTCCAGGGTCTGGGACAGGAGCATCTCCCGCGCCTCGCCCTGGTCCACAAAGGTGTACTGGTAGACAAAGAGGTTTCCTCCCTCACCAATGCCGACCACCTTCAGGGTGCGCCCCTGAATGACCGCGGTATCGCCCAGAGCCAGGCCGGTGTTCCGGGCAAACACCCGGTCAATCACCATTTCTCCCGGTCCCGCCACGCCTCTGCCCTGGACGATGCGCACGGGGCCCCCTGTGCCTGCCGCGGGGTCGTAGCCCACCAGGAAGGTATGGGCCTCCTTTCCGGCCAGATCAAAGGCTACCTGGCGGCCCACAAAGGGCTGCGCCCGCTGCACGCCTGGGAGGCGGTCAATGGCCTCCCTTGTTGTTGAGGGCAGCAGGGAGATGCCGTGGAACATATCGGCGGAGCCTTCCTGGCTGGCCCACAGGTCTGCCTTCGTCGCGTCTATGTAGGCGGTGATCTTGGTGCTCCACCCCTGGTACAGGCCCATGAGCACGATGATAAGAGTTATGGAGAGGGCAACGCCGCTTACGGTGGTAGCAAAGCGTGTTTTCTCGGCCCACAGGTTCTTGATAGCTAGGGAACTCACTGCGTCCGCCTTAAGGATCTGACCTGGGCTTGGATGTCGCTGGGACTACCCCAGGTCTTTCTTCAATTGTTCGTATTGCTCCCGGGTGATCTCCCCTCGGGCGTAGCGGGCCTTGGCAATATCCAGGGGGGACTGGCCAGCCGGCGGGCGTTGGCCCTGGCTGAGGCGGTTGACGCCCCAGACGACCAGCCAGATGATGGCGCCCCAGAAGACCACCATCCATATCCACCCAGTGAGCATCCAGCCCCAGCCCACATTCCCCATGTTCCACATGTTACCCATCATGCAGCACCTCCCGTTGCGCCCGTCCTGTGCGGCGAGATCCCGGACGCGCATCCTGCCTTCTCAGGGAAGTATAGAGGCGGAGCGTTGAATAGCTCCTGAACAAAGGGGCAACGCCCCTGAATAACGCCTGAAAAACCCATTCCCCCTGGGTGGGGTACGCCACCCTGGCAAACAGTTTGGTAACTATCTCAAAACTGCTCTGTACCGCCCCCACATGGTCTTTAGCTAAACAGTTGTGCCGCTGTGGTCCTGACCTGTCCCCCTGTAGTCCCCCTCTCCCCTCGGGAG
>JACQUH010000015.1 GCA_016210375.1 Chloroflexota bacterium | reverse complement strand
GCCGAGCCCATGCGGGCTCTGCGGGAAATGCGCCGCGTGCTCAAACCAGGAGGGGTCATCGGCATCCGCAATGCAGAGTACTCCGGGCTTCTCATTTGGCCTCCTTGTGACGCCGTGCGGGAGTGCTACAACCGCAACCAGCGAAATGCCCAATCGCTGGGACATTCCCTTGGCTTCAGCATGAACTCCCTTGCCCTGCTGCGCGAGGCGGGGTTTCTTCGGCGCGAGGCTTCCGCCTCATATGAATGCCTTGGCGTTAACGTGGAAGTGGATGCCTGGATGGTGTTGTTCCAACGCTGGCTGGACGAGGGCCTATCGGACCACACTTCCCTACAGAGACTGGAGGCAGAGCTGCGTGCCTGGGGCCAGAACCCCGACGCCTTCTTTGGGCGGCCCGTGTGCGAGGCCATCGGCTACAAGGAAGGGTAGGCAGTCTTGGTAGGGGCGACGCATGCGTCGCCCCTACGGGGAAGGCCCCCCTTTTGTTCTTACTGAACCTCCAGAGCGGAGTAGCCGATGCCCTCGGAGAAGCGCCTCTACCTATAGGACCACGGCCACATCATCTTGGCCAACCTGGAACTTCGTGCCGAAGGGCGCAGACATCTCCTGCATGCGCCGCACAACGTCGGGCAACTGTGCAGGCTTGCCGAAGGTGGGAGGGCCGTTGCCCGCGATCTTGCCGGGCACAATGGAAAGCCGGTGGATTTTGCCGTCGCGGATAAGGCAGCGCACCAGGATGGCCATAAAGCTCATCTCCCGGAAGGATGCCAGGTCATGGACGAAATTGGCCAGGGAGTACAGGATGGGCTTGCCCTTGTAAACCTCAATGGGCTGGGGCTGGTGGGAGTGATGGCCTACCACCATGTCAGCGCCAGCGTCTATGGCAAAGCGCCCCATTTCTTTCTGGTAGTCCATCACTTCAACTTCGCCAGTGCCTGCACCTGGGTGGACCTGAAATGGCGATAGGCCCCAGTGCCAGGACATGATGACGACATCGGCCTGTCCCTTTGCCTTTCGGATATCTTCCTGCAGGGCGGCGCGGTGCTCGCCCCTGTCTGGGACGGTGTGCACGATGGGTGGCAAACCTGGGTTGGAGTGTACCCTGGTTGGGGCCTCGTAATGGGTGTGAACAGGGTAATAGGCGACGCCTGGCGTATCGGGGCCGGCAGCCATTTCCGGAGTCCCCACCGAAGTCCTGCATACGAAAGCAACCCTGGCGCCGTTGCGCTCCATGATGGCGGGCTTCCGCGCCTCAGCCAGGTTACGGCCGGCCCCCGCATGGGCGATGCCTGCCCGGTCCAGCACTTCCAGGCTGCGGACCAGTGCGTCCAAACCGTGATACGTGTTCGGGTTATTCGCCTGGTTCATCACATTGAAACCGGCCTTGACGTACGAGGCAAGGACCGACTCGTCCGTTCGTGGCAGAGTCACACGGTCGTAGGGAGAAAGGTACCTCGCATCGGCCAGGACCGTTTCCAGATTGCAAAACCGTATGTCCGCATCCTGAAGCACCGGCAGTACCGAGGCGAAGGCGGAATCTGGGTCGGGTCGCCCTACATTGGTATCACCAACCAGGATCATCTTCACGTCACTCATATGAGACCCTCCTTATCATGTATTCCAAGGATAATACAGGCGTTGTGTACCGCACCCTGAAGAGCCTGCCCCGAGTCCCGACAAGTCGGGACGAAGGGGTGCGGCTTCAAGCCCCCGCCTTATGGTCATTGAGTAACAGAGTGACCTTGGTGTCATTCCCTTGCGCTCGTTTAGGACATCTGAAACAAGAAGGTAACCTGAGGCTCCAGCTTATCATCTGCCTTCTGCCCAAGGAAGAGGTAGTATCTATCTCAGAATGGCTTTTTTCACCGCAGCCTGAAGGCTGCGGCTTGAAGCCACCCCCTTCAGGGGGCGGTACACAAGAGTTTTGAAATAGTTTCTTAGTCCTACGCCTGGAGCATGGCCCGCAACTCCCGCACACTCTTCAAGGATTCCAGGTTCATGAGGGCGTTGATGGCCTGGTCAGCCTTGCGCCCTCCGACTCCCATAGCCAGAAGCTCCCGGCTCTTCTTCACTACCTCTTCGGTAGTCATGGGGTTCTCCATGACGCCCCGCACTTTCACGACGTGGTTGGTGAAGGTGTGGCCTGCATAAGTGACAAAGTCTACGCGGCCCTGACGCGGGCTTTCGGGCGTTACCAGACCGGGGTCGGCGGCCACTTCAATCTTGCTGGTGATGGCCTGGATGTCCTGGTGAGTCATGCGGGCTACGTCGTGGCCCGCCGCAAAGGATAGGTCCCCGTCTATGAGAGTGGCAGCCAGGCAATAGCGAAGGTTGATATCCGGCATAGTCTGCTCGGCGCCGGTGAGCCGGTTCTCGCCGTTGGGTGTGTAGACTACCATGTGGGCCAGGTCCCTGGGGCCAACCCTGTGCTCCCGCATGATGCTTACGAGGCAGTCTACCGGGGCCTGAATTGGCGAGCCGACGCAATACTTCTTGATATTGGTGAGCATCACCTCGTAGCGGCCGCCCAACTCGGCAAGAAGCTCGGAGCGGTTGGATTCCTCCTTGGCGAAGGAGTCAAAGAAGTTGTTGTATCCTTCAAAGACGTCCCACACTCCAGTGAAGCCTGCCTCCACCAGGGTGGCAGCAGTAGCGCCGCTGCGGGCGGGCATGCCGGCAAAGTCAAAGGCTTTTTCTATGTGTTCCAGGTCCGTCTGCCAGGAGGTGATCCCTGATGCCTGCTGCGCTGTGTAGGAGAGCAGCCACCGTATCTGCGTGGGAGTGAAGTCCACTGCGGCGGCGGCAGCCACCGCTCCGCCGAAGACTCCCCCGATGGAGTGGCTGCTGAAACTCCTCCCTGCGCTCCCGCCCAAAGGCTGCCGCCGCAGGGCCCGCATAACCCGAGTACCAACGTCATAGCCGGCGACCACTGCCTTCAGCAGGTCTTCGCCGCTCCTGTTGTTCTTTTCGGCCATGGCCAGGGCCGGCGGCACAATGGCGCAACCAGGGTGGGTCCCGGAGGGCGCATGGGAATCGTCGGTCTCGTCGGCGTGGGCGGAAACGCCGTTGCACAGAGATGCGGTGACTGCGTTGGTCACAATATCAGAACCCACGACCATTGCCTCCGGCCTTCCTCCCTGAAGCCCGGCGTACTTGACGGCCAACTGCCCAGGAGGAAGAGCGATGCCCGAGGCCATGGCGGCGATGGTGTCCAGAATGTGGTGTTTTCCCTTCAGCGCCACCTCT
This sequence comes from Chloroflexota bacterium, assembly GCA_016210375.1. Lineage (GTDB taxonomy): Bacteria > Chloroflexota > Dehalococcoidia > Lucifugimonadales > JACPCL1 > JACPCL1. The sequence goes on along the minus strand of JACQUH010000015.1, from coordinate 5,605 downwards.
TCCGGTAGCTCCGCCTTGCGCGCCTTTACGATGTATTCCGCCAGTTGCCCAATGACGCTGCCATCGTTAGAAGATCGCTCTTGACTCATCAATGCCCCCCTGTGCTGTTTTGGATAGAGATGGCGGCGGGAGTGTACCATGATGAGACACGTGCCACAAGGTCGCTAGCCGAATCCGCCAATCCTTGGTGTGGGCTTGCATGTTTGATGCACGTCGGCAATACTACCGAGGTAGTCGTTCCCAGGGGCAGTCAATGGTGCACATTTACGACTAGTAGCTCAGGAAGGATAGTCCTTTCTCGTTGCGCCCCTATCTCATTAGGAGGATATGATGAAGCTAGAAGGCCGGGTTGCACTCATCACGGGAGCAGGCCGGAACATTGGCAAGGCGACGGCGCTACTGTTCGCCAAGGAGGGGGCCAATGTGGTGCTCAACGGACTTACGAACAAGGTTGCCTTGGAAGAGGTTGCTCATGAGGTGGAGAAACTGGGGAGGCGCGCTCTACCGATCCTTGCTGATGTCTCTGACGCAGTTGCAGTGGAAGACATGGTGGTGCAGGCCAGCCAGCGCCTGGGCGCAGTAGATGTGTTGATAAGCAACGCTAGTATCCGTCCCCACGGGCCTTTCACCGAGATTACGCCTGCGCAATGGCGCAAGATAATGGCTGTGGACCTGGATGCTACGTTCTACCTGTGCCGCTATGCTCTGCCCGGCATGTTGCAGAAAGGTAAGGGGAGTATCGTAGCGGTCTCGGGTCTGGCGGCCTTTGGAGTGCGTCCTCACGCTGCGGCAGTGGCCGCTGCCAAAGCGGGACTTATCGGGATGATGCGCGGCCTTGCCTTGGATTATGCCCGCAATGGAATCAGGGCAAATACAGTCGTTCCCGGAGATATGCACACGGAGCGGTACGACCAGAACGCTTACTTGGAGGGTCGCCCCCCGGTGTTCCTGCGCCCCGCGGGTGACGACATGACAGACAACGAGGTCCCCCTGGGACGACGGGGGTACCCGGAGGAGCTGGCAGCAGCTTGTCTCTACCTTGCCTCAGACGACTCTGGCTACACTACAGGCCAGACTCTTCACGTTGGCGGGGGACGGTACATGGAATAGTGTTGAGTTCGCCCGCGAACATGCTTTGGATCATTGAACAGGCCAAGGACGCCAGGACCGCCGCCGCCAGCTTCCCCCCTGCGACGCCTGACAGAGACTGAGCACAGGGCTGCCGCAGCCTTGCGCTTGGTGCAGACGTAGCAGGCATACCTCCCGGGATCGCTGGCTCCCCCATCGTCTTTGACCCTTGCGTTTCCTGGTGTAGAATGGGGGCATTTTCCTGCCCTGGTGCTCTTCGCCAATCAACCTGCTCTCCCCGGCGGCATTCCCGTGCCAGGGATTGGAGGTCCCCCATGCAGTGCCCGTCTTGCAAACAGGAAGTCCCCCAGTCCCGCTTCTGCGGCAACTGCGGCGCGCCGCTGGCCCTCGCCGCGCCCGCCGCACCCTCGCTGCCCACCGCCTTTGGCGAGGGCGGCCGCTACCGTGTGGAGCGCAAGCTGGGCGAGGGCGGCAAGGGCATCGTCTTCCTCTGCCAGGATACGGTGCTGGGCCGGCGTGTGGCGGTCAAGCTGATCAAGGGCGAGGGCATGGACTCCGAGAGCCTGGCCCGCTTCCAGCGAGAGGTCCACGCCATGGCCTCCCTTGTCCACCCCAACGTGGTCACAATCTTTGACATCGGCCAGGAATCCCCCTCCCCCTTGACGGGGGAGGGCCGGGGTGGGGGTGGCCGCTACTACCTGGTGCTAGAGCTGATGGAGGGCGGCGACGTGGAGGGCCTCATCAAGAAGGCCCCCAATGGTAAGCTGGACGCCGCCACCGCCGTGCGCATCACCTCGGAGGCGGCCCGGGGCCTGGCCCACGCCCACGGCCACGGCATCTTGCATAGGGACATCAAGCCCGGCAACATCTGGATGACCAGGGAGGGGTTCGCCAAGCTGGGGGACTTCGGGCTGGCGTACCTGGACCAGAGCGGGGCGCGCCTCACCCGGGCCGGCATGATGGTCGGCACCGTCGCCTACATGGCCCCGGAACTGGCCCTGGGACGGGGGGCCGACGCCCGCTCCGACCTGTACATGCTGGGCGCGTCCCTCTACGAAATGCTCACGGGGCGGCTGCCCTTCCCCAGCGACGACCCCGTGCGCGTCATCTTCAGCCACATCAACGACCTGCCGCCAGACCCCAAACGCTTCGCCCCCGACCTGCCCGACGCCCTGGTGCGCGTGATCATGCGCCTGCTGGCCAAGGACCCGGAGGGGCGGCCCGCGTCGGCCAACGAGGTCATCCAGGCGCTGGCGGGGATCGGCGGCATGCCGTCTGAGGCGCGTAGGGGCGAGGTTTCCTCGCCCGCGTCTCCTGGCGTACGTGCGGGAACGGGCGCGGAGACCGCGCCCCTACAACGCACGCCGACGACCACGCTTTCCCCTTCCCCCTCCCCCGCCTACGCCCGCCCCCTGGTGGGCCGCGACCGGGAACGGGACGCCCTGCGCGCCCGTCTGGACGCCGCCATGCAGGGTCAGGGCGGGCTGGTCTTCCTCACCGGCGAGGCAGGCATCGGCAAAACGAGGCTTGCGGCGGAGCTGCGCGCCTACGCCCGCCAGCGGGGCTGCCTGTGGCTGGAGGGCCGCTACGAGAAGGACGCCGGCATCCCCGGCCAGCCTTATCAGGAGGCCATCCGCCAGTACCTGCGCACGGCCTCTCGCGGGGCCATCGCCCAGCACGTGGGGCAGTACGCCGCCGAGCTCTCCCGCTCCTATCCGGACATCGGAGCTGCGCTCGGCGCAACACCCTTGCCGGTGGACACTACCGCCATCCAGGAGGACCCCCAGGGGGCCAGGCAGCGCCAGCTAGACGCCTTCTGCCACCTCTTCACCTCCTTCGCCCATGAGAAGCCAATGGTGCTGTTCCTGGACGACCTCCAGTGGTCGCCCTCCATGGACTACCTCCAGGCCCTGGCGCAGCGGGCCCAGACGGAGCCGCTGCTCCTCATCGGAGCCTACCGAGAGCAGGAGCTGAAGGAGTCCCAGCCTCTCTCCCGCACGGTGCTGGCCATGAACCGTCTGCGCCTTTTCCAGGCCATGCCCCTGCACCGATTGGAGGCCGCCCAGGTAAGGGAGATGGTGCGCCACGCCCTGGGGCAAGAGCCGTCGGAGCAGCTCGCTAGCCTGCTGTACGACCGCACTCAGGGCAATCCCTTCTTCGTGGAGGAGCTGGTGCGCCACCTGGTGGAGACGGGCGCGTTGACCCAGGGGGAGCACGGCTGGGACGTGCGGGAGACGCCGGGCCTCCAGATGCCGGACTCGGTGAAGGTGCTGGTGGAGGAGAAGCTGGAGCGCCTCTCCGAGGGGACGCGGACGATGCTGGCCATGGCCTCGGTGATTGGGGGCGAGTTTGACCTGGCCCTGCTCCAGGAGGTGACAGGGCTGGACGACGACGCGCTGCTGACGGCGGTGGAGGAGGCCCTGGACGCCCGCATCCTGACCCCGAAGTCCAGCGTGGGGCGCGAGGCTTATACCTTTGGAGACAACCAGATACGCGAGGCCCTGTACGAGGGCATCAGCTCCATCCGGCGTCGCCGCTTCCACCTGCGGGTGGGCCAGGCCATAGAGAAGGTCCACGCCCGCCGCCTGGAGGAGCACTACGGCGCGCTGGCAAACCACTTCATCCAGGGCAACGACACCGAGAAGGCGGCGGACTACTCCATCAAGGCGGGCGATGCGGCCTACGCCCGCGCCACCTTCCCGCGCGCCATGGAGCACTACCGCGTGGCCGCGGAGCTGCTGGACGAGCTGGGCGAGGAGTCGGAGCGGGCGGCGCATGTACACGCGCAGTTGGGGAGCAACCTGATGATAGGCTACGCCCGGGGGTCAACTTCAGACGCGGCTCAGCAAGATGCCGTACATCTGGAAAGAGCCATTCATCTGTTTACCCAGCTGGGGAAACGACAACGCGCGGCGTCTCTCAGCCGAACGCTAGCTGGTAACTTCCTTACCGGCACTGGTGTGGCCAGGGACTGGGATGAAGCTGGAAAGCGGTATCAGTTGGCCGCTGACCTTTTGGAACAAGAGCCAGACAGCCCCGAGAAGTCCATTGCCTACGGTGGGTTAGCCCTCTGGCATAGTCAAAACCTTCAGTTGGACAAAGCTGAGCAGTTTGCTCGTGAAGCCTTACGCATTGCCCAGAACGTGAGAAGTCCAGACGCTGAGACGCAAGCTCTAGTCCAACTTGGTGAGACCCTCCGAAACGGAGGCCATGTTTCAGAAGGGATGGTCTTGCAAGAAAGAGCGTGGGAGGTCGCCCATCGCGCGAAGTCGGCGTGGTTCAGAGACCAGGCAGCTTCCTATCCTCTCCTTTTCTCAGCCACGTTCTCTTACGGACGGAAGTATTGCGAACAGTGGTATGCAATATGGCGTGAGAGCCAGCAGGCCGTGGCCAGCCTCAGGTATGCCCCGTCAGTTGCCAGCGAGATGGCCTACAGCAGGGCGCAATTCGGCGAGCCCGATCAGGCTAAGAACTTGATAGAACGATGGAACCCATCTGCCTTCCTTGTCATGGGGGGTCAAGGGTACACGATGCTCCTCGCGCTTCTAGGGAACGCCAAAGAGGCCTTGTCACACGCGTCTGAGGTTGATGCTCATCAGCGGAAAATCCGCCCGCACAACCACCGGCACATTTTGGGGTTGTATTCACTAGGCTGGATTCATCTGCACTCGGGCAATTACGATGAGGTCGTAAGCATGGCACAGCAAGCGAGGGATGCTTGCTTTAAGGGCAAAGCTTTTGGGATAGAGTTGCTATTTCTCCCCCTCCTCACCATCGCCTACACCCGCCTTGGCCAGCTAGACGAAGCGCACAAGGCCCTGGCCCGCGCCCAGGAAATCCTGGCGTCGGGTGAGGAGTGGCTGGGTCTGCCAGCCGCCGTCTACCACGCCGAGGGCGTGCTGGCCGCCGCCCAGGGCCGCTACGACCAGGCGGAGTCCGCCTTCCGCCGCGCCGCCGATACGTCCTTGGCGCACGGGATGGTGTACGACCAGGGGCAGGCCCTCTACGACTGGGCGGTCATGTGCCTGGACAGGGCAGTCGGTCAAACGGACATACGGACATACGGGCAAACGGGCACAACCGCGCCGGCGCTAACGGTGCCGCCATCGGCCACACCGCTGTCCGCCGCCGACGCCCTCGCCCTGGGCAACCGTGGGCAGGATTTGCTGGACCAGGCGCTGGGCATCTTCCGCCGCTGCGATGCCAAAAAGGACATAGAGAAGTGCCTGGCCCGCAAGGAACGCCTCACGGCGTAGGTCCCTCTGCACCACACCGTGAACGGTGTGGCTTGATCTGGCGGCACGAAGCCGCACCCTTATGGTCATTGACTAATTGTAATGCCAATGAGACCCAACTTCTCCCCCTGTGGTTCCCCTCTCCTGGGAGGAGAGGGGAACGATATCCTGAGGAATCGGTGTTATGCGGCTCTGCCGCATCACACCGATTCAAAACAATTTTCTCCCCCTTCCCGTGCGGGAAGGGGGAGCCAGAGGGGGTTAGGTCGGAACCCAAACGG
>JACQUH010000177.1 GCA_016210375.1 Chloroflexota bacterium | reverse complement strand
TCTTCGTGGGGTGTGGCATCAACCTGGAGGCCCAGAGCATGGACGCCGAGCTGGCCAGCCTGGAGCGCAAGGTGGCGGCAGGCGCTGACTTCATTTTCACCCAGGGCGTCTTTGACCCCGAAGCGGTGGAGCGCCTGCACCGGAAGCTGGGGGGCTTCCCCTTGCCGGTGATCATGTGCGTGCTGCCCCTGCGGAGCTACCGCCACGCCGAGTTCCTGCACAACGAGGTGCCGGGCATCGTGGTGCCAGAGGCCATGCGCCAGCGCATGAAGGACGCCGGCAAGAGGAGCGCGGAGGAGGGCGTCGCCATGGCCCAGGAGCTGCTCCGCGCCGTGCGGGACAGGATCGCCGGCGTCTACTTCGTCCCCTCCTTCGGCCACTACGAGGTGGTGGCCGAGGTGCTGGAGGGGCTGCCTGCCATGAGGTTCCCGTAGGGGCGCAGCATGCTGCGCCCCTACTTGCGGTCAATCCTCGCCTTTACACCCCTGCCGCCGCGCCCCTATAATAGCTTGCGGTATCCGCATCTGGCGCTCAGTCCCGATGCACACAGGCGAGGTTAGGACGTGGCCATCCTGAAGCTAAGAATCGTGCCTGACCCCTTTCTCAGGGCAAAAGCCAAGAGGATCACCCGAATTGACGCCTCGGTCCAGCGCCTGGCGGACGACATGGTGGAAACCATGCACCACGAAGGGGGCCTGGGCCTGGCCGCCAACCAGGTGGGCGTCCTGCGGCGGCTCATCGTCATCCAGATCCCGGAGCAGGACGAGGAGCCCCGCGTGCTCATCAACCCGGAGGTGGTGGAGGCCACCGGAGAGCGCCAGGTGGAGGAGGGCTGCCTCAGCGTCCCCGGCTACCGCGGGCACATCTTCCGCTCGGAAAGCGTCAGGGTGAAGGCCCAGGACCGCCACGGCAAGCCCCTCAAGATTAACGCCGAGGGCCTGCTGGCCCAGGCTCTGGAGCACGAAATAGACCACCTGAACGGCATCCTCTACATTGACCACCTGAAGAGACACGAAGACCTCTGGAAGATTGAGGCGAACGAAGAGGACGGCGTTTCCCCTGCCCCCGCTCCTCAGCCCGAAGTCCTCACGCCGGTGGAGGTCTCCGTTGGCTGACCGATGGGCGGCATAGTGAGTGCCCCGATGCTCATTGCCCCCGGGGACCTGGACTCCACCACTCGCACCCTCATCCTGCGGCTCGCGCCCTTGCTTCCCCCCGGCGAGGAGCCCCACGCCGTCGGCGGCTTTGTGCGAGACGCCCTGCTGGGTCGCGCCACCCACGACCTGGACATTACTGTGCTTGGCAATGCCCAGGAGATAGGCCAGCGCCTGTCCCAGGAGCTGGGCGGCTCCTATGTCCCCCTGGACGAGGAGCGCCAGGTGGCCCGGGTTGCGGTGAAGCACCAGGGCCAGCCCTGGCAGATAGACCTGGCCGCCCTTCAGGGCGACCGCCTTGCGGACCTGGCCCGGCGGGACTTCACCGTGGACGCCATGTCTGTACCCCTGGAAGCGCTGCTTGGGGCCGGCTGGCCCTCCCGGGTCTTGGACCCGCTGGGAGGCCGCCAGGACCTGGAGCACCGACTCATCCGCCAGGCCAGCGCCACCGTGTTCCAGGATGACGGTGCGCGGCTCCTGCGGGCCGTGCGCCTGGCCGCTCAGCTTGGCTTTCGGGTTGAAGAGGCGACCCAGGAGGCCATCCGCCGGGACGCCCCGTGCATCACCCGGGTCTCCGGGGAGCGTATACGGGATGAGCTGCTGGCGACCCTGGCGACGACCGGCGCCATGGAGCAAGTGTACGTGCTGGACAGGCTGGACCTGCTTTGCCGCGTCCTGCCGGAGCTGGCCCTGGGCAAGGGCGTCACGCAACCCAAGGAGCACCGCTGGGACGTCTTTCGCCACAACGTGGAGACGGTGGGCACGGTGGAAGGCTTGCTTTCCCGCACCTTACAGCCCTCCTGGGCCCTGGAGCCCGTGCCCTGGAACGACGGCCTGGCCGCCTACTTCGGGGAAACGCTGGGCGAAGGCCACACGCGCGCCACGCTGCTAAAGCTGGCGGGCCTGCTGCACGACGTGGCCAAGCCTTCTTCCCGCAGTCTTGACCCCGATGGCCGCATCCGCTTCTTCGGCCACCACACCCAGGGGGCGGCCGTGGCCAAGGCGATGCTGGAGCGCCTGCGCATGAGCCGCCGCACCATTCGCGCCGTGGAGGTGATGGTGGAGCACCACCTGCGCCCCGGCCAGATGCGCCAGGGAGCCGAGACCCCCACGCCCAAGGCTGTCTACCGCTTCTTCCGCAGCGCCGGCGAGGTGGCCGTGGACACCCTGTACCTGAACCTGGCGGACTACCTCTCCGCCCGCGGCCCCATGCTGGAACAGCAGGAGTGGGCCGAGTACACTAGCGTCATCAGGCATGTACTGGAGACCGGCCTCGGACAGCACCAGCCGTCCGCCGCCGTCCGGCTCCTGGATGGGGATGAGATCATGTCCGCTTTTCAACTGCCGGCCGGGCCTCTTATCGGAACGCTCCTGGAAGCGATTCTGGAGGCTCAGGCAACGGAGGAAATCCGCACCAAGGAGGATGCTTTGGCTCTTGCCAGAAATATCCTAGCCACCAGCCAGGAGGCTCCTCATGCGTAGGGGCAACCTTCGTCGGGGCATCCTGATCCTCCTCATCTTGGGGCTTTCCCTGGGAGCCCTGGGGTACCAGCGCATCAATATCCGTTTCCTGGGGCTTAACCTCCAGCGGGGCAGCGAGGCGGTCCTGGGTATGCGGTTGGGCCTTGACCTGCAGGGGGGGAGCCACCTGGTCTACCAGGCCAAGGGCACAAAGGAGATCAAGCTCTCCTTCCTGGACCCGAAGCCGGCAGCGCCCGACTCCGCCACAACCAGGGCCAAGGCAGTAAGCGACCTCCTTAGCAGGCTGGGCGTCTCGGCCCCTATCGTACAGGTGACCAGCGATAGACGGCTCACAATCTCCGTAGCCTCGCTGAAGGACGCGGAGCTGGATTCCACGGGCAAAGTGGTGAAGCCCTCAGAGGCAGATTCCATACGGTTGCTGCTGGAGGCCACGTTCGGGGCCACGGAGAGCTTCGTCGTCGCCGATGGGGAGCGGGGCAAGCTGATTTCTGTCTCCTTCCAGAACCCCATGCCCCTGCCCACTGCAGAGACCCGCGAGGCCCAAGTAAGGGCAATCCTGAAGGACTTTGGCAAGTCTGGCGCCCAGGTGAACACCTCCGATGACCAGAACATGACCCTCCTGGTAGACAGCCTTCTGGCGGAACAGCGGGACAAGGACGGCGTCGTGATAAAGGTCGCCGAAGCAGAGGCCCTGAAGAAGGCCCTGGAGGAGCGCGTGGGCGCGCTCTCCGCCTTCACCCTCACAGACATCCCTGCCAACCCTACGGCAGACCAGATGGAAGGCGTCTTGAATACTATAGAGCGCCGGGTCAACCCCTTTGGCATCAGCGAGCCGGTGATCCAGCTCATGGACAAGAACCGAATCCTGGTGCAGCTTCCCGGCGTCCACGACGTGGAAGAGGTGAAGCGGCTCATTGGCCGCACGGCCCAGTTGGAGTTCAAGGAGCGACACTGTATCCAGAAGGCGCCCATCACCATCAGCGGCGCCACCTATTACCCCTGCGAGCTGCCGGAGAACCACGAGGACACCGAGCAGGGCCTCACGGGTGAGGACCTGGCCCGCGCCTACCCCGGCACCGAGCCCACCTTGGGCAGGCCCATCGTCAACGTCCAGTTCACACCCCGGGGCACCAAGATCTTCGCCGACCTGACGAACAAACTGTACCAGACCACAGTTTCCAACCCTGCCAACCCAGACCGGTTCGTGATCTTCTTGGACGAAGAAGAGCTCGTTGCCCCCATTGTGAAGCAACCCATCCTCAGCGGCGCCGCCTTCATTGAGGGGGGGGCAGACTTCACCCCGGAGCGGGTGAGGACCCTCTCCATCCAGTTGGAATCGGGCCGCCTACCCGTGCCTCTGGAGCTGGTGCAGGAGCAAGAGGTGGATGCCACCCTGGGGAAGGACTCCCTCCAGAAGAGCCTTATGGCTGGCGGCGTTGGATTGGGGTTGACGTTGCTGTTCATGGTGCTGTACTACAAGGCGTCAGGCCTGGTGGCCGCTCTGGCCCTGCTCATCTACACTGCCCTGGTGCTGGCCATCTTCAAGGTTATCCCGGTGACGCTCACCCTGGCGGGCATCGCTGGCTTCATCCTGTCCATTGGCATGGCGGTGGATGCCAACGTGCTCATCTTTGAGCGGATGAAGGAGGAGCTGCGCGTGGGCCG
>JACQUH010000183.1 GCA_016210375.1 Chloroflexota bacterium | reverse complement strand
TCTTTTGTACCGCCCCCTGAAGGGGGCGGCTACAAGCCGCAGCCTTCAGGCTGCGGTGAAAAAAGTCATTCGGAGATAGATACTAAAGGTCATTGGCTAAATACCCTAACCCCCTCTGGCTCCCCCTTCCCGCACGGGAAGGGGGAGCAGATTAGTTTGAATCGGTGTGATGCGGCCCTGCCGCATCACACCGATTCCTCAAATCATAGTCCCCCTCTCCGATGCGGAGAGGGGGACTACAGGGGGAGAGGTCAATACCTCAAGACACAAGTATTTGGTTAATGACCATCGGAGGGCGGTACAGGAGCATCTTGAGGCGGTTTCCTGCACAACAGGAGCAACACCCATGAAATCGCGTTCAAAGTCAAAGGCGGCCATCGTCATGGCTCTCACGTTGCTGCTTGCCTTGCCCGTCGTCACCACCGTCGCCTACGCCCACGAGCGGCGGGACGTGGCTGGGGACTACCAGTTCGTCGTGGGTTTCATCGTGGAACCGCCGTATGAGGGCCAGAAGAACGGCGTGGACCTCCGGGTTACCAGAAAGGCGGGCAATACACCGGTGACAGGTACGGAGGCCACACTGAAGGTGGAGGTCACCCACGTACCGACCGGCGTGTCCCGGGTATTCAACCTGCGGACCATCTTCAACGACCCCGGGCACTACACAGCGGACCTCATCCCCACTGCGCCTGGCCATTACCGGATGCGGTTTTTCGGCGCTGTGGAGGGGAAACCGGTAGACGAGACCTTCAACTCCAGGGCTGGCGGCGGCAACTTCAACGACGTGCAGTCCTCTGCCGACCTTCAGTTCCCGGAGAAGCTGCCCGAGGCGCGGGAGCTGTCGGCAGCCACCCGGGGCGCTCTGGATACGGCCCAGGAGGCCCAGGCCAGCGTCCAGGATGCGGCGGGCGAGGCCTCTGCAGCCCGCACCCTTGCCATAGCCGGCATTGCGCTGGGGGCAGTGGGCGTCGTCCTTGGCGTGGGCCAGGCGGTCCTTGGCCGCAGGAACCCACGTAGCTAGTCCTGCCGCGTTTCCCGCTGCTGGGATGCCCCTGGGGACGAGGCAGGCGAATGTAGGGGCGCAAGTGTGACGCCGCGCCACGGAGGGAACGCAGCAGTGTAGGGGCGTCCCGACAAGTCGGGACGCCCCTACACCCCACCCCGCTTCTGCGGCTGGCGACCAGGGCGCAGGCGCGTCTTTCTGGCGAAAACGAACATGCCCAATTGCCGATTGGCAGGTACTCCCAAGGCAATGACTTCTGCAATAGACCGGCCCTCAAAACCAAGGACATGGGTTGCCCTGCCTATCTTGGGCTTGGCACTGGCCATATTGCTGGCAGACGCCCAGGTGGCTTTTGCCCATGCCAACCTGGTTCGCGCCGTTCCATCCCCCAACGCCGTCCTGGATACGCCGCCAACCCGTGTGCAGGTGTGGTTCAGCGAGCCGCTGGCCCCGGCTTTCAGCGAAATCCAGGTGTTGGACTCCGCTGGCAGGCCGATGGACCAGGGCGACAGCATAGTTGACCCGCTGGACCCTACGCTGATGTCGGTATCGGCGAAGCCTCTGCCCAGGGGCCTCTACACCGTGGCCTGGAAGAACGTCTCCACGGTGGATGGCCACAGTCTGGCGGGTTCCTACGTCTTTTCTGTAGGAGAACCAATCGTTGCCGGGTCTTCCAGGCCGCAGACAACTCAGCCGCTCTTGCGGCATCCCCTGGAGCCCGTGGTCCGGTGGCTGGTCCTTGTGGGAGCGACGAGCCTTCTTGGCGGCGTTGCCTTTGACTTGGCGGTAGCCGGCCCGCTCCTGGCCGGGGCAGGGAGGAGCCACCTCCTGCAGCAGACCGCCGAGACGCTGGCCGCCCGGCGCCGGCGTCTGCTGTGGCTGGGCCTGACCATGTTCATCCTCGCTTCCGTGGTGCAGTTGGTCTTGCAGGCTGCCTCAGCCAGTGGCGTGCCCTGGTACAAGGCCGCAGGGAATCCCGTGGCATCCCTCCTGGGCAGCACCCAGTGGGGCCACCTGTGGCTCTGGCGCATGGCTGCTGCCCTGGCGCTGGCGGGCCTGTTGCGGTGGTGCTATGGAATGCAGAAAGCAGAGGGGCCAGCCCGCCGCCCTTCAGCCCTCCCCGGGTTGCTCGCCCTGGCCACCGCCTCCGGGCTGCTGCTGACCCTGAGCCTCGTCAGCCATGGAGCGGCGTTGCCCCAGATCAAGGCCCAGGCCGTGGCCTCGGACTACCTTCATCTCCTTGGCGTCGGGCTGTGGCTTGGCGGCCTGCTGCACTTCGCCACGACCATCCCGCTGGTGACCCGTGGCTTGCCGCCAGAGGAAAGGTGCTCCCTCCTGTCTTCCATGGCACCCCGGTTCACGGCGATGGCAGCCCTGAGCATCGGCGCCATCGTCGTCTCAGGCGCGTATGGCGCCTGGGCCCAGGTTATGGTGCTTCCCGCCCTGGCTACTCCCTACGGAGTCGTCCTCCTGGCCAAGGTGGGCCTGGTAGCCCTGATGCTGCTTCTGGGCGCAGCAAACCTCATTTGGACAAGGCCAAGGCTGAGGCATGGGGAAAAGGGCGTCCAGTGGCTAGGGAGGCTCACAACGGCAGAGGCCGCTCTCGGTTTGCTTGTGCTGGCGTCAGTCGGCTTGCTTACCAGCCTGGAGCCAGCCCGGCAGGCAGCGGCAGCCAGGGGAGCGGGTACGGCGGCCCTTACGTTCCACGCCAGCGCCGAAGGGCTGCACATGACGACAACCATTGAGCCTGGTGGCATCGGCCAGAACAGGGTAAGGGTTTCCCTGATGGACACACGGGGCAGACCCGTGGAGAATGCCCTTGCCGTGGAGGTCAGGCTGACCAACTTGGTCGCTGACCTGGGAGAGATGACGGGCACAGCGCAGCCAGCAGGGGGCGGAGAGTACCTCTGGGACGGCCCCCTTCTCAGCGTGTCCGGCATTTGGCAAGGGGAGGTTGTGGTGCGCCGGGCCGACGCCTTTGACGCCCGCTCCACCTTCCGCTTTGAGCTCTCTCAAACAGGCCCCGGCGATGGCCTTGCGCCCAAGGCCCGCACGGGCCAGCTCCTCCTGGCCGTGGAGCTGGGCCTGATAGGCGTCCTTTTTCTCGTCGTTGGCTTTTCCGCCGGTGGCATCGCCACCGGAAGTGGCCTTGCCATACTTACTGCCGGCGCTCTTGTCGGCATCGTTGGTTTTGGTGTTGGCGCTAGCCTGACTTCTAGCGTTTCCATCGCGACACGCAACCCGTTCCCCCCGGACTTGGCGTCCCTTGCTCTTGGCGGTAGGGTATACTCAGACCGGTGCCAGACATGCCATGGCCTCACTGGGCGCGGCGACGGCCCTGGGGCGGCCAGCCTACCCACCAAGCCCTTTGACCTGGCCATCCACGTCCCTATGCACGCCGATAGCGACCTGTTCACGGTGGTCAGCGAAGGACGCCTCGCTACATCCATGCCCTCCTTTAAAGAGGTGCTCAGCCGAGATGAGATATGGCACGTCATCAATTACATTCGGGCCTTCCGAGAGTGAGCGCTCCCCGTTCTTCGCGGGTGGCGGGCCATCCCCGTGCCTTGAAGGCCAGAAGTCTGCTCGGCATAGGGGTGGGACTCCTGGCCGGGCTGGTGGCCCTGGCAGCGCAGCCCGCCTATGCCCACGGCTTCGGCCAGAAGTATGGCCTGCCTGTGCCCCTCTGGCTCTACGTCACCGGCGCCGGCGCCGCCGTTACCCTGTCCTTTCTTGTTATCGCCCTCTTCGCCCAGGGCAGCGTCTCTCTCAGGGGCTATCCCACCTACAACCTGCTCCGCCTGCGTCTCTCCCGAGGGCTGGCCCATCCCTGGTCCCTGGGCACAGTGCGAGTCGTCTCGGTCCTGTTCTTCCTCCTGGTGGTAGCCGCCGGTCTCCTGGGGGCCCAGGACCCGCTGCAGAACCTTGCCCCCACTGTGGTCTGGGTGTTCTGGTGGGTGGGCCTGGCCTACGCCTCCGCTCTCGTGGGCAACTTGTGGGCGCTCGTGAACCCCTGGGATGCCCTGTTCTCCTGGGCCGATGGCCTTTATCGCCTGCTCAACCCCGGCGATCAGCTCGCCTCCACCAGGCCCTACCCTAAGAAGCTGGGATACTGGCCTGCGGTCGCTCTCTTCGGCCTCTTCGCCTGGGTGGAAATTGTGTACCCAAGCTCTGCCGAGCCACGCAGCCTGGCGACCCTCGCCGTCGTCTACACCATCGTCACCTTTGCCGGGATGGTGGCCTTTGGCAAGCACGCCTGGCTCAAGCATGGCGAGGCATTCACGGTGGCCTTTGGCCTGCTGGCCCGGTTTGCACCCACGGAGGTGCGGGTCACGGACCCTGTGGTATGCCAGCGTTGCGCCTCTGGCTGTGTCCCGGGGGAGTGCGAGGGCTGCCTTGAGTGCTTCCGCAGCGCCCCGAGAGGAAGCCGCGAGCTCAATCTCCGGCCCTTTGGTGCCGGACTTCTGTCCCGGGAGGCAGCCTCACCGTCCATGCTGGTGATGGTGGTCGTGTTGCTGTCCACCGTCACCTTTGACGGCTTTACCTCCACGCCCCTGTGGGCAGACCTGGTAGGTGGGCTGTACCCGGTTTTCCGTTTCCTGGGCGGCGAGGCTGCTACCGGCGTCAGGACTGCTGGGCTGATCGCGTTCCCGCTGCTTTTCCTCGCCGTGTACCTGGCCTTCATGGTGCTCATGGCCATGCTCGTTGGGCGGTCGGACGACTGGAAGGCCTTTGCCCGCGCCTTCGTGTTCTCCCTCATACCCATAGCCCTGGCCTACCAGCTCGCCCACTTCTTTGCCTTCGTGCTCATCCAGGGCCAGCTCATCATCCCGCTGGCCTCGGATCCCTTTGGCAGGGGCTGGGACCTCCTGGGAACGGCGGGCCATGCTGTGAACGTCAATATCGTGAACGCCAAGTTCGCCTGGTTTGTCGCGGTGATTGCCATCGTCATCGGGCATATCGTCGCCGTGTACGTGGCCCACGTGGCCGCCATGCGCGTCCTGGGAGAGCGGCGAGCCGCCCTGCGCAGCCAGTACCCCATGCTGGCCCTCATGGTGGGCTACACCATGGTCAGCCTGTGG